>DNPQ01000543.1:6998-7891 GCA_003501335.1 Bacillota bacterium | reverse complement strand
CATACTGAAGGCTTCAGTAAACATACTGAAGAGTTACGCAAATATACCGCGCGGTTGCAGACGAGAAAGCCAGTAATTCAGGCCTCAATGAAAGAAACGCAGACAGGATTAACATGATTAACAGGATTAAAAAAACTGCGAACAGATTTGAAGTTATTTTCGTTTATTTATATTTTGATTTTTGATGGCCCTCCTGCCCCTCGTTCCCCTCGTTGGTTATATTTTACCAGGTAGTGGCCCTTTATTATCGGTCGGATTTTGGAGGGCAACTTAAAGCCCCAGCTAGAAATGTTTTGAGAGGGGTAGGAGGGCCAGGAGGGGAAGGTGGGCATAAAAAAAATAAAAAGAAAATCCGGCGTCTTTTGAAGAAAGGTCGCCTTTTGTCAAAAGACGCTTAATCCTGAAAATCTTGGTCGGTTTTTTGTTTTTTAGCCCACATGGGCCACATGACCCACATGGATTTTTTAAAATAGCTGGTAGGAATGTTTTATGTGGGGGATGTTGGGCATGTTGGGGAAAAAATAAAAAAGGGAAGGGAAGCAGTCAAAGGAGAGTTGTAATCAGGTAAATACCAGGACTCGGGACACAAAAATCCGGTAAATCCGACGCTTTTAAAAAAGGGTATCCCGGCGGTATCCTATTCGCACCGGGAAAAAAATAACCCAACCAATGTTGAGTTAATAAAAAGGAGGGAAGTATGAAAAGATGTTTCATTGATGTCATTGTACAGGCTGTTTATTAAAGGGCGGCTGCATATATATTAAGAGAAATGAAGATTCGGTAACGGTTGCAATATGAGGGGGAGCCGATTTGACAGGATAGACTCCCGGGAATTGAAATGAACGCTTGAATCATGAGGTTGCTATGTTGGGGAAAAAATAAAAAACGGATTG
>DNPQ01000543.1:4479-6745 GCA_003501335.1 Bacillota bacterium | reverse complement strand
TGGGGAAAAAATAAAAAACGGATTGGAATTTTGAATGGATTAGAGACGAGGAAGCATAGAAGCGGAATGGATAGATAAATAAGCATTATAAAATTTCCCCGAAATTTTTATAGGCGTTCATTGATTCAGGAATTTGAGTAAACCAGGCATCTTGTAAATTTGTTGCTGCATGAAGCCGAGAAAAAGTCATGAAATGATTATGCCTATAGATGCCGACAGGGGACGCCGCGAACAGGTTCACGGCGTCCCCTGCAACCCCTAAAAAGGATGTTGGGGTTGGAGGTTCTTAAAAGAGATTCAAATCATCCCAAGATGCCTTCACCGTATATTTGCTCTGTCCCCAGAATGTTACAGTCTTAGCAGCGGCATCAATAGTTATCTGCCAGATGTAGCGGGCGCCGTATTTATCCCAACGTCCCACCATATTGCCGGCGGCATCGTAAGCAACAATCGCCAGGTAATAGTCGTTGTCTATATAGCTATACGCCCAATACGTATAGTTGCCCCATTTGAGCACCGGATCGGTGGAGCTGGGGTTCCCGCTGGAGGGATCGCTAAGGGCGATTTCTTTTAAATCGGAAGGGATCGCCGGATGGCTGCCGGCAGGAACGGTTGTCACCGTTGGCGGAACCCTTAAGTCATTAAAGGACATCGTCACCGAAGTTTTGCTCTGTCCCCAGAACGTCACAGTCTTAGCAGTGGCATCGATAGTTATCTGCCAGATGTAGCGGGTACCGTATTTATCCCAACGTCCTACCATATTGCCGGCGGCATCATAAGCGACAATCGCCAGGTAATAGTCGTTGTCGATATAGCTATACGCCCAATACGTATAGTTGCCCCATTTGAGCACCGGATCGGTGGAGCTGGGGTTCCCGCTGGAGGGATCGCTAAGGGCAATCTCTTTCAAATCGGACGGGATCGCCGGATGGCTACCAGCCGAGACCGTTGCCACCGTTGGGGGAACCCTTAATTGATCAAAGGACATCGTTACCGTTTTTTTGCTTTGTCCCCAGAACGTTACGGTCTGAGTTGCGGGATCGGTAGTTATCTGCCAGATATATCGGGCGCCATATTTATCCCAACGTCCCACCATATTACCGGCGGCATCATAAGCGACAATCGCCAGGTAATAGTCGTTGTCTATATAGCTATAAGCCCAATAGGTATAATCACCCCATTTGAGTACCGGGTCGGTGGGGCTGGGGTTTCCACTGGACGGATCGATAAGGGCAATCTCTTTTAAATCAGATGGGATCGCCGGATGGCTGCTGGCAGAGACTGCCACCACCAGTGGAACTAGCTTTACCTGCGAGTCGCCAAAGGCGGGGATGGCAATCAATAAAGAAAGTAATACCAATACGGCGATTAAAAAAGTTTTCATTGATTTAAATCGTTGCATTTCCTATTTCTCCTTCCAAAATGTTTTTTAGTTTCTTCCATAACAAAAGGCTCCGGATATTGATAATAGATCCCCCTTTCCGCTTCTTTTCCGGGTAGAAGACTAATTTTTGTAGAACTCTGGGTGTCATAATCAAATGGGATATATTGGATATGATAACATAATTATACAATAATTTCCAGTACTCAAAATAGTTGTTTTACTCAGCAAAAATAATATATTTGAATTATTTGGTAAAATTTGGCATGCACAAAGAATTGGCGGGCATGAACCGGCAAAAATAAGATTTATGCATTGAGCAGGTGGCGTCTTCTGCCGGCTAGATAGTAGTTATGCTTCGAAGTTTGATCTACTGCTGCCTATTGGCGTTCAATTCCGGCCATTTTCCCTTTAAGGGGAAGGGTAAATTGGCCAAATTATCTTTGGCCTTCATCTTCTGAATCTTTTTCTGATACCTATTAATCAACTTATCCAGCTTAATACTGTACGCCAGCGCGATCGAGTCCGTACAGCCGACGGCGTCAAACGCTTCCTGGAGCTTTTGCTTCCCGGCGGCGATTTGTTGTTCGAGGGATGCGATTGTTTGGAGACTGGTTTTTCCCATGGATTGGGGAAGGACGTTTCGGTGTTGGGTGATGTGGGGTATGTTGGCTATGTTGGGGAAAAAATAAAAAACGGATGGAAATTTTGGGTGGAGTAGGTCTGGGGAAGCATAGAAGCGAATGTTTTTCTTAATAGGCTATCTTTTTAAAATGAATGCCGATTTTTCTTGTCCACGGCTTTCACCGGCTGAGTGGCTTTCTGAGCGGCCAGAAATGTCACCTCAGCTCGGGGACGAGCTGCAAGAGCCGCCGGGAACCCATG
>DNPQ01000543.1:3606-4223 GCA_003501335.1 Bacillota bacterium | reverse complement strand
CGGGAACCCATGTTTCCCGGTCTCTCCTTCATCGCCCCGGCCATCCGGTTGCCGGGGTAGGAGTTTTTGATTGGGTGACGCTGCCCTCGTGGCAGCGTCTTCCGGGTTTGTTTTGAATGCCGACGGCGCAGCTTGCTAGCAAGCTGAGTTTTTCGTCGTGAAAAGATGCCGCGCCGCCGACATCCTGACGGCGGTTAGGGTTTATTCAAGGTAGCCTTATATAAGTACTTTCAAGAAGTTTTATAGGTAAAATTAGCGTTCAAAGGACAAATTTGTTCGCTCCGACATGGTCAATAGGAGGTTGACCATGCGGCCTGGATGTCATGGATGCATCATGGTCCGTCGGCCAGCAGAATGACCCAAGAAGACGACCACACGGAAGTGGGCGACTGTCAAATCGCGCAGCCACCTTCGGCGTTCAAGGAGGAATGCCGTGATAGAGGGGGATCTCTGGGGGCACGGTGCCCCCGAGCGGCGGGATTCAAAAGGGTGTTCCGTAACACCCTTTTGCCTGAGGAGTGTCGTGTGCCAAGGCACGCGCGGGAGCAGGTGGTGTCCCCTGTCGGCAGTATTGAAATCGCTAAAGCTTTTAATTCCATCCATTCTCTATTTTGTAA
>DNPQ01000543.1:1343-3342 GCA_003501335.1 Bacillota bacterium | reverse complement strand
CATTCTCTATTTTGTAAGCCTCGAAATTGCCGATAAACTTAAAAATTGACCCTAGCCCTTAAAGGGAACTTGTCTGAATTTCGGGTCTTAACGGTTACGCTTCTTCGACATACTGTCTATTGGCGTTCAATTCCGGCCATTTTCCCTTTAAGGGGAAGGGTAAATTGGCCAAATTATCTTTGGCCTTCATCTTCTGAATCTTCTTCTGATACCTATTAATCAACTTATCCAGCTTGATACTATAAGCCAGAACGATCGCGTCGGTGCAGCCGACGGCGTCAAACGCTTCCTGGAGCTTTTGCTTGCCGGCGGCGATTTGCTGTTTGAGGGATGCGATTGTTTGGAGACTGGTTTTTCCCATGGCGCTTTTTTGATTTAAAAGTGAAAAGAGAAAGGTGAAAAATTGAAACGGTGGGTGAAAGAAGCGATGAGTTGAAACATTCCGTAATTATTTTGAACTGTGCATCTTAAATTTTTTCCTTTGCGCTTTTGACTTTTAATGGGCTCTTTCCTAGTTTTCTAAGGACTTTTTCCTTTTATTTTATTCATGTTATAATGGAAATAATTATGAGATTTAATTAGAAGATCAAGTTGTCAGGGAATACTTGACAACTGTCTCTGATAGCAAAAATTATAGTACTAAATTTTATAACCTTGAGGCGATCATTGCCGTTGGTTATAGGGTCAGGTCACACCGTGGGACTCAGTTTCGACGTTGGGAAAGTTTTACTTCGGGAGTATTTGGTCAAGGCTCTCGCTATGGACGATCAATTCGATAAACTGGTCAAGCTACAGACTTTAAAGGAAATTAAATGGATATTAAAACGTTTGAAGATGAAACAAACGGTTAGCTGAATGCGATGATAGGGGGTTAAGGTTGATGAAAAAGAATATTGAGGTTCAGGGTATTTCCGTAGCAGTTAAAAAAGAAGATACCGCTGAATATATCTCCCTAACGGATATTGCTAAATATAAAAATGCCGATGCTCCGGCGGATGTCATCAAAAATTGGTTACGAAATAAAGATACTATTGAGTTTTTGGGACTGTGGGAGAAAATAAACAATCCCCATTCTAAACTGGTCGAAATCGACCAGTTTAAAAACCAAGCCGGCAGCAATGCTTTTACCATGTCGCCAAAAAAATGGATTGAGAACACGAATGCGATTGGGCTTAAATCAAGCAGCGGTAAATACGGGGGGACGTTTGCCCATAAGGATATCGCTTTTGAATTCGCTTCATGGGTTTCCGCCGAATTTAAGCTCTATTTGATTAAAGAATTTCAGCGGTTAATTGAAGCCGAAAACACCCGCTTGAATCTTGAATGGACGGTTAGCAGGACGCTGGCGAAGATTAATTATCATATCCATACCGATTCGATCAAACGAAACTTGATCCCGAAAGTCCTGACCAAGCAACAACAAACCCAAACTTATGCCAGTGAAGCGGATTTGTTAAATGTCGCCTTATTTTCCCAAACTGCCAAGGAGTGGCGGGACAACGTCTTTGATAAAGAGGGGAATATTAGAGATTACGCTACCCTGGAGCAATTGCTGGTGTTAGCCAATATGGAAAGTCTCAATGCCGAATACATCAAGGCCGGGATGAGTCAAGGAGAACGATTGGTTAACTTAAACCGGATTGCGATTGAACAGATGAAAGTGTTGACAGAGGTAAGCGCCGTTACAGAATTGAATAAGTTGGGAGGCAATGATGATGAATAGTGAGTTGCAAGCTTGAATCATTTTTAGCTTGATGATGTGGGCCATGTGGGCTATGTTGGGGAAAAAATAAAAAACGGATTGAATTTTGGGTGGAGTAGGTCTGGGAAGCATAGATGCGGGTACTTTTAAGAGAATAAAGGGGTCAGAAATCTTTTTGGATCTTAACGATAGCTTAAAATGAATGCCGATTTTTCTTGTCCACGGCTTTCACCGGCTGAGTGTCTTTCTGAGCGGCCAGAAAGGCACCAAAGAGCCGCCACGGAACCCATGGTTCCC
>DNPQ01000543.1:0-1092 GCA_003501335.1 Bacillota bacterium | reverse complement strand
CGCCACGGAACCCATGGTTCCCGGACCCTCCTTCATCGCCCCGGCCATCCGGTTGCCGGGGTCGGAGTTTTTGATTGAGTGACGCTGCCATCGTGGCAGCGTCTTCCAGGTTTGTTTTGAATGCCGACGGCAGTTTTTCGTCGTGAAAAGATGCCGCGTCGCCGACATCCTATCGGCGGTTTTTGTTTATTCAAGTAGTTATATATGTTAATTCAAGGAGATTTATAGGCCAAATAATGGAGCATAAAAAAACAAATTTGTTAGCTTCGACATGGTCAATAGGAGGTTGACCACGCGGCCTTGATGGCATGGATGCATCATGGTCCGTCGGCGAGCAGAATGACCCAAGAAGTCGCCCACACGGAAGTGGGCGACTGTCAGATCGCGCAGCCACCTTCGGCGTTTATGGAGGAATGCCGTAATAGAGGGGTAACCCTGGGGGAACGGTTCCCCCGGGCGGCGGGATTCAAAAGGGTGTTCCGTCAACACCCTTTTGCCTGAGGAGTGCAGGGGAGCAGGTGGCGTCTCCTGTCGGCCATATTGAAATCGCTAAAGCTTTTTATTCCATCCATTCTCTATTTTGTAATCCTCAAACTGATCGATATCCTAAATTGAAACTCTCAAAATGATCTCAAGATTCTTCAATCCGTTAATTTTTTTCTTTACTCTTCATCCTTTGATACCTATTGATCAGCTTATCCAGCTTGATACTATACGCCAACACGATCGAGTCGGTGCAGCCGCAGGCGTCAAACGCTTCCTGAAGCTTTTGTTTCCCGGCGGCGATTTGTTGTTCAAGGGATGCGATTGGTTGGAGACTGGTTTTTCCCATGGATTGGAGAAGGCCGTTTCGGTGTTAAGTGATGTTGGGCATGTTGGGCATGTTGGGGAAAAAATAAAAAACGGATGGGAATTTTGGGTGGACTAGATCGGGAAAGCATAAAAGCGAATGTATAGATAAATAAGTATGTCATAGATGCCTACAGGGGACGTCACCCACTCCCCTGAAACCTCTAGGGCAAAAGGGTGTGAGCGGCACACCCTTTTGAATCCCGCCGCCGGGCACTCATGTTTCCCGGTCTCTTCTTCATC
>DNPQ01000601.1 GCA_003501335.1 Bacillota bacterium | reverse complement strand
AAGTCTTTGTTGCGCGAGACCCAATCCTCAACATCACTTAATCAGGCCGGACTTACGAAAATCAGCCGCCTCATGGAATTCAATCCTGCTATAGCGGGTTGCAGGCTACAGGGCACCGCTACCTCCCCATCTAGCACGACCATAAACTTTAAATGAAAAAGTATTATTATTATATCATATCCAAGGAAGCGATCAACTGTTAAATTTTTCAAAAATTTCTTGGATTAATTCAGCAAATCCTTCACCGTACATCCCTTTTGCTACTCTGTTTGCTTTGGACTGCAAGGCCTCTGCAGCATTAGCAACCGCTAAATTAAAAGCCCCAATCTCAAATAATGGTAAATCGTTATATGAGTCTCCCGATACGACAACCTCTGACGGCATAATGCCCATGTCCTTTAATACCTTTGACAGAGTACCTCCTTTAGAAACCCTCTTATCAACCAAATGCAGCATTACATTGGTCACCAAAATAGAAACGGGAAGGTTTCTTTCCTGAATTACAGTCGAAATTTCTTTCGGATCGGCATCAAGCCGGATACTAATATCAACTTGGCGATAGGCGTTATCAATATCCAGCGCAATGGGTATCCCTGCCGATTTAAGCACAAATAGAGCGTCCTTGGCCAACTGAGGATCTCCCAATAGCTTCGTTTGTCCATCAATATTAACCACAGCACCGTTTTCAGCGATCAATGGCCCGCTCGTGCCTACAAAAAGCGATAGGCTTTCTAAAAAAGGCAAAGGCCGCCCGGACACCAAAATGACCTTTACCCCTTTATCCTCCAATTTACGAATCCATTCGACCGCTTTAAGATGAATTCGCCCTTTTTCATCCGTAATTGTTCCATCAATATCAGTGGCTAATATCTTATAGCTCATAGATTCTTCCTTTCAAGTTATGCTTTATCGTATTGTCATTCTGATTGCCTGTTTCCACGGTTTCCTGAAAACATTGAAAGAAGCCTTTAAATGTTTTTGCAGTACAATCCGGATTTTTTATTTGTATCCCCGGTACTCTTAACCCAATCAATGAAAAAGCCATTGCCATCCGGTGATCTTGGTAAGTTTCAACAGCTGCCGGCTTTGGTGTTCCCGGATATATCAAGATCCCCGTTGATGTCTCCTCGCTAGCTATCCCTAAACGGGCCAATTCATTGATGATAGCCGCAATTCGATTAGATTCATGGTATTTAATCAAGGATACATTCCGTATATGGGTCGGAGATGTCGCAAAGGGAGCCAAAGCCGCTAAAGTCATTGTTTGATCCGGCATTCCGCCCAAATCGATATCGATCCCGGGGAAAGTGCCACTCTTCGGCCCCTCTAACCAAATACCATTTTCACGTTCTTCGATTTGGCTTCCCAGTCTTCTGAGAACATTTAAAAAACCGATATCTCCCTGTAGGGAATTCATTCGAATCCCCTTTAATAAGACCGAACCCCCCGTCAAGACCGCCATAGCCCAAAAATAGCTGGCGTTGGACGCATCAGGTTCAATCGTATAATCCATCCCCTGATATCTTTGAGCATACGGTACTATAAACCTTTGAAAATTCTCTTGAGGAACTTGGACTTGTACGCCAAAATCATGCATCATGCGAATCGTCATTTCAATATATGGTCTTGCGGCTAGGGCGCCTTCAAGTGTAATTTCTAAATCCCCTGTCCCATAACATCCGACCAGCAGAAGTGCACTTAAAAATTGACTGCTTTGACTGGCATCCATACGGATAGAACCGCCCCGCAAGCCTTTACATTGTTCAATATAAGGCAAATAATCCTGTTTTTGGAGAAATTCGAATTGTACTCCCAAATTCGTTAAAGGATCCAATAAGGGCTTCATTGGCCTGGCCATCATCTGCGTGGAGGCTTGAACCACATAACGCCCTGTGGATAACGCTAACAATGCTGTTAAGAATCGGGCTGCCGTGCCGGCGCTTCCGACATTAATTTCCCCCTCCGGAAAGGGTATCTTACCGGATTGCCCATCAACAGTAACCGTATTGTCGTTTTCACAGATTTGAATTTGAAAGCCAAGCTTTTTCAAAGAATCCATAAAATGCCAGCTATCATCACTAAATAAAACATTTTTCAGAATAGAACGTCCCTGGGCTAAGGCTGCAATTAATAGAGCCCGGTTGGTGATACTCTTTGAACCGGGAACTGATGCAATAAAATGCAATGGGCCCTTTGAAACAGGGACATTAAAGATTTCTACATCGCTCATCCTAGACAAACCCTTCTTACAAAAGCATTATAGTAATCAAAATCCCAACTTGAAAACAAATATTCAATTGAGGGTTAATTTTTCCTGCCGTCCCCCTGAAATTTATTTTGCAGTGATCCATTATACTTATTTTAAGGGAATGCTAGAAATCACTCAAGAAAAATCATATTTTTTCCGATATAAAATATGTTCTGTATTGAAAGGGGTGACATAAAATGAATCAATCGCATCGTACCGGTAAGGATCTTCATCAGAGTCAAGAAAAGCTTCATGCCAAATATATCATTGGCAACTCCTGTTTGTACCAGTATAAAGATCCCGACGGCAGAACAATTCAAATTTCCCGGCCCGCTTTTATTAAATTAGAGGACCATGAGTAAGCCCACAGTTTTACTAACTCTTTACCTTTTTAATCACCAAACCCTATCATCAGTCGATAGGGTTTTCCTATAGTTTTCAAGCATTAGTGATTTACATAATCTAACATCTTCTTATGAATGAACCCATTGGTGGCTAAAACACTGCTCGGAGCCAAAACCCCTAACGGAGTTCCCTGCCAAGTGGTACTAAGGCCACCAGCTTCAGCCAGAATAATCATTCCGGCCGCATAATCCCATGGCTGAAGGCTGTACTCATAAAAGCCATCTACTCTACCGCAGGCGACATAGACAATATCTAAGGCAGCGGCCCCTGATCTTCGGATCTCCAAACATTTCCGGAATATATCTTCAGTGATATGAAAGGTTTTGGCAGCCTGTATCCTTTGATAAGGCGTAGTTCCAAAGGCGATTAGGCAATCCTCCAAATCTTGATTTTTAGTTACCTGTATCTTTTTGTTATTTAAATATGCGCCACTTCCCACATAGGCCGTAAACATTTCATCGTTAAAAGGATTATATACGGCTCCCAAAACAGGTTTCTGATGATCAAAAAAGGCCAATGATACAGCTGAATGGCGATACCCCCGAATCAAATTGGTCGTACCATCCACGGGATCAAGAATCCAGGTTGGCTTTTCGAGAGTAAATTGATTATCAGCGGATTCTTCAGTAATAACATTACTCTCCAATACCAGCCTCCTTAATTGATCCACCATAAAGTTCTGCACTTCCAAATCTATCTGGGTAACATAATTGGCAGTCCCTTTTTGAATGATTTTGTCTTTATCGATTTCACATTCTAAAATAATTTTACCTGCCTGTTTCAATATTTCAACAATCTTTTCGATGAGCTGGTCCATGGATTCACCTTATTTTTAAAGAATCATTATTTATATTTTACATTATAAACCAAGCATATCACGGTTTCAATGACTGATTTCTTATTAACCGCGGGCTTCAAAGCCCGAAGGAGGCTTGGGCAATAAAAAAATTGAAGACTTCTCAGCCTTCAATTCGGATAACCATGTTGAGTACACATAAAAAGCCTTGATAAGTTTAGATAGATCTAATCCCTATTCTCATAAATGCTGGGGGCCTTTTCATTCTCGGACTGCAATAATTCAATGGCGTTTGTATAGGCTTCAATCACTTGATCGGCGACTGAAGTTGTTCCCGGAATGATTACGCTTTTTTCAGCAATAATAAAAGCCAATTGTTGGATCTCTTCCGGTTTCAATTTCTTTGCCAACATCTGATAATTCCTTCTTTCAATTGAATGGATCCTGCTTAAATCATGAAATAACCCCGGGTCTTGGCTAAAATTATCTCAATAATTGAAACTCAACCTTCATGTGTAAGCTAATTACTTAACGCCGTCTTTGGTTCTCTCAAACCTAACTTTGCCACAGGCAATTTCCTTCAAAGCAATTGTAAGGGCCTTGGTGGACTCATTATCGGTTGTGCCGCTTTCAATTATTTGGTGTGCCCTTTTAGCTGCAATCGACGCCAATGTGTATTGATTGTCAACATGTTCTAGAAGTTCGTTTAATGCTGGATAATCCATTATTTCTCCTCATTTCATTGTTGCCAGATTATTGATTATATCGATCTATTTTGATTTTCACTTCTTCCAATACCAACAATAATGTCAACCTTCAAACTATGTAAAAGTCACTTCCAAGCATAGAATGAAATTTCATTCCATACTTAATTATATACTAAATTTTTAAATGAACAAGGGCCTGTATTTTTTGATGAATAACTTTTTACCTAAGATTTGGCTATTTGATTGTTATTTTAAAAGGCCTTAAAAAATTTTTACTGGCTAGAGAACTGATAGTACGTGTATTCCTTTTAATTAATAGTATTGGTTTTAGGAGAAGAGTTATCCATTAAATCTGGATCATTATAGAATGAGGCATAAGGATGGTTCCCTTTTCTAGCTTTAATTAACGGTACCGGTTCTCGGGGCGGCGGTATCAAAGACATCCGGGTCATTGAAAAATGGCGCATTGGGGTTATTCATGGGACAAGCGTCACCCGTATTTAGGGGACCGGCGCTAAAGTTCTTAACTTGACTTTGGGTATCATTAAAAACGGCATCTCCTACTACGAAACTGGCAGAACCAGTCATATTATTAACTTTAATGACACCAATACTTAAGATTATTACCGAACAAGGCATTTATATATCCCCTTGTCTGAAATCTTTATAATATCAATAACTTATACTATGTTGATTGAAAAACCATTGTATCATTCTGAAGTCCTCAGATAGATTCAATAAATAAAATCACTAGTTGAATATATTATAATGACGTTCCTTGAACTCATAATAATCTGTCCCGCAAACATTTCCCAAAACGATAGCAATAATAAAAAGCCAGTTTAGGGCAATAATAACGAATGAGATTCCAAATCGACAAATGTTGAGCACCATATGAAGAATGGAAAGGGATATTTGATGTTCGATTGGTTATTGAAAAAACTTAAAGTGTTCGCCAGTGGAAATGCTAAGCCGTCTTCGCAGAGCGCTCCTGAAAATGGTCTTTCCCGGGACCTTGGCCAAAACCTTCTAGGGATCAGTAATGCTTTGGGTCAAAGTCCGGATTTAACAACGCGTCGCTTTACTATTGAGCTGGATCAAGGTTGGGCAGCAGCGCTGGTCTATATTGATGGACTGGCGGATACTACCATTATTAACGATCACATTCTACGGCCGCTTATGGTAGATACAGCCAAACCGGACG
>DNPQ01000214.1:3527-4177 GCA_003501335.1 Bacillota bacterium | reverse complement strand
TGGGAGTGGGTGGATTTACCCAAAGGGATTTTAAGCTGGCTACCTATAAGAATATTGATTTGATTGGCTTTGGGAGAGTGGAGATCGACCGGGAGCCTAAGATGCTGTTTGGAGTGGAAGCCGACTTTTAAGGGAAGACGGAACTTTTTCATTGAGGAGTCGTTACTATCATTATCAACTCCTTTGGTCCTGCTGCCTGATTGGGCGGCAGGACATTTTTTTGGAAATTTCCGGTATCCATTTTAAACTCCGGCCAGGTAATTCAATAGATTTTTTTTAACACTCCATATAGGGGATGGCAAAAGGCTGGTACATAATTGGAAAAAGTCAAGAGGTTGAATAAAATTGTTCAGGTGATATAATACGAACATAAGTTCGGTTCGGAAATAAAAAAGAGGGTGATCCTCAAAATTGCATTTCAAAATCAAAAATACCCCTGCTGCAACAGAGGCATTTTGAAGGCCTAATATGTCGAAACGATTACTTTAACACCAAAGATAAAATATCATATTAGACCTCCTTTGACAATGGATTCACAAAAATATGATGGCAACGGAGGCAACTACAGTGATAAATGCAGTGAAGACGAATGATGCCCTGGACCGGCTCAACCAGGCATTAGACCAGACAGCGGCATGGATGCTTGAACT
>DNPQ01000214.1:0-3154 GCA_003501335.1 Bacillota bacterium | reverse complement strand
CCATTACCTATTTTCCTAGTATTATTAACTAATTCTTGGGATTATGGAAGACAATATTTGATTTGGATTTTAGTAAATGGCTATTATATAGATATTTAGAATATGCAAGAATTACCGTACGATTCAGGATAGAGATGACAAGGCTTTGTGAATTTCACAAGGCCATTTTTGTTCCATTATGAATAGTAACTTTCATTTTTCGAAAACTATAAAGGCTTATCAATCATCAAGTTAACCAGTACGATTAGGAGTGGGGCTTTGATAATCATCATTTTTGTGCTCTTTTTGTCGGCGATTCTTATTTACTTTAGTTGCGAGCTATTTGTTAACGCTATCGAATGGTTCGGACGGAAATTCAACATATCGAGAAGTGCCGTAGGTACAATATTAGCGGCATTCGGGACAGCCTTACCGGAAAGTGTGGTTACATTTGTCGCAGTAGTTTTTGGGAAAACTCCTAGTCAAAAGGATATTGGCATCGGTGCGGCATTAGGGGGACCTTTGGTTTTAAGTACCATAGCTTACGCTATCGTCGGTTTGAGTATCATCATTTTTCGGAAACAACGTAAAAACGATAGCAGAATTGATTTAAACGACTCTAAATTAGCCCGGGATCAACTTTGGTTTTTAGCTATCTTTTTCTGTAAAGTCACTCTGGGGTTTGTCTCATTTAATGGGAAAGCCTGGATAGGTCTTTTGTTTATTTTTGCTTATGGGATTTATTGTTATAAGGAAATGAGTGCCGAAGAGGAAATTAAAGTAGAACAACTTGAACCGTTAAAGTTTCGTCCCCAAAAGGTAAACCCGGAAATTTTTTGGGTTATATTTCAAACAGGACTTTCTCTAGTGTTTATTTTTATTGGTTCTCAGCTATTCGTAAACCGACTGGAAATGATCAGCAGAATATTTGGTATACCCGCTCATATCATTGCATTGTTTCTAAGCCCTATAGCTACCGAACTTCCGGAGGTTTTAAATGCAGTTATCTGGGTACGGCAAGGCAAGGAAAGATTGGCGTTGGGGAATATAAGCGGCGCTATGATGATTCAGGCAACAATACCCACTGCTTTTGGACTATTGTTTACACCCTGGCTATTTGATTCCTATTTATTGATGGGAGCAATCTCCACCACGCTGTCGATCTCATTCCTTTGGCTATGCCTGCGCATGAAGCAGTTTTCGGCCAAAAAATTATTAGCGGCCTCGTTATTTTATGGAGCCTTTATAATAAGTATTTTTGTTATTAAGTGATTTGTTAATCTCATCAGGGGGATGTCCAATTGTGTCCCTTGATTTAGGGATGGGCATCCCCAAATTGACAGGATCGAGGGCTAATGCCTTTGTGATGTAAATGTGGATTTTTTTAATTTAGAATAAGCAACTGTCAAAAATTACTTCCATTCCATCCCCAATGTGTATTCTCTGAATATTTTACATAAATCCTATTCTGAGGAATTTGCAATTTCGAACTTAAAATAGCGCAGATTTGTTTGGTTAACTCCTCATATTCTTTATTGGAAGCGGTTCCGAAAATATCCACCTGCACCATAGCGGCGGGCTCATCGGTACCCTGAAACCACATTTTTTGATTCCCCTCAAAGGTCAGCATCAGCCAAGACTCGGACTTCCCTTTTAAACACTCGATGGCTCGCCCTAAATCCTTTTTGAGCTCTTTCTCTACGTCCGGAGATATAGTTTGACTAGTTTTCGTATTGATGAATGGCATCGGATATTCCCTCATATTTCAAGTTGATTCTTTCCTATTATACCAAATTATTTATCGCAAAATGCCGTAGGGTCGTCATGGTCAAAAAGAACTCGCCAAAGAAAGGCATGGCAAATGAGGGCTATTGGGTTTGTTTAATTTTGTGTAAAAATATGAATAAATTAGATATTGGTTCATACATTTACAACGAAGTGAGCGGGGGTAAGGATGCAAACCGAGCGGAAAACAGAAATATTGGATGCCTTTATCAAGTTGGTCAGCCGTTTTGGTATAGACAAGACGACCATGCAGGATGTTGCCAAAGTAGCCGGGATCAGTGTCGGACTTATTTATAAAGATTTTAAAAATAAAGAAGATTTGGTTGAGGCTTATTTGGAACGGAAGATGCAGCAGTTTAGCTTATTTGGCCAACAGATTCTGGAATTGGATCTGCCTCCGGAACAGCTTTTACGGGAATTTATCATGGGGCTCTATCGGACAATGATTCATTTAGTGATCGAAGATCGCGGCTTCCTGCAATTTATTAGTGATGAGGCGTCTATAAAATATATGCGCCGCAATTATAAAAAAGATGAAATTACCAAAAGACTGGGAAAAAATGTAGAGATCATCATGGAGCGGGGTGTCCGGGAAGGCTTATTTGAAATTACCGATATTCCCAAAACGGCGGGGCTGTTTCTATCCGCATTCCATATTTATTTTGGAATGATATTTATGAATGGAACCGAGGACAAGATTTTAGTAGGCATTGACGATATGTACTCCTTGCTTTGCCGGGCGATTCAAAATAAAAATTAATAACACTCCAGTCCGGGTTGCAATTTAAAGGATGACCTCAATTTGCTACGGAATTTTAGCCAACGATTCATGAATAGAGAATTTATTTTTTAGAAGGAATCAAATAGGAAGTAGTCGGGAAAGGTGATTTGAATGAAAAAAAAGCTCGTTTTAGTCATCACTGTTTTGGTGGTCGCTCTCATCGTCGTTACTTTGTTCAGTAACCGGGCGGCGATGGAGAAGAAAGCCAAAATCGTTGCTATTACCTCTTATCCCGTTTCAGTGGTGACAGCTGCCAAACAGAAACTGGATGAAACTTTCTCCCAGGTTGGTGTGATCGTATCTAATAACGATGTAGAGGTTGCTTCCGAGCTTCAGGGGAAAGTCACAGCGGTCTATGTCAAGGAGGGTTCACACGTTTCCCCCGGTTCACCCTTGGTGAAAGTGGACGATATGGTCCCGGAAGCCAATTATGCATCGGCAAAATCCAGCTATGAAAAAGCTCTAAACGATTGGAAGCGGATGCAAGGGCTATATCAGGACGGTCTTATTTCTAAAACTGATCTGGAAACATCCCAGCAAGTATACTCGGCTGCTGAAGCCGGTTTTGTAAATGCTAAGCGTCAGTATCAAAATTCAATCATCACTTCT
>DNPQ01000514.1:2875-8673 GCA_003501335.1 Bacillota bacterium | reverse complement strand
CGGACAATTAATAATCTGGTTGAAAATGACCTGGCGGCGCGGGAGCTTGACCCTGAAGATCGGCGTTATATAACGATTCAGTTGACTGCACAAGGCATGCAGTCTTTTCAGGAAATCGAGACAGGGATGGGAGCCTATTTTATCCAAATTTATCAGTCTATCCCGGAAGCCAAACGGGATCAGGTTATTGACAGCTTGCATCTGTTGGTTCGGGCATTAGCGGAAAATGATTGCTGTAAAAAATGTTGACTTGAGTAAATTGACATACAGATCAATCAATGAGGTTATTTGTTTGTGAGTGGTAGGGTAAGCGCTACAATTACCCTACCGGGAATAGCGGAAAATTTTTTTAAAAGGAGTGATCACTATGACGGATAGCAATAAAGTTCAAGCGAAACCATGTTGCGGTACACCAAATATAGACGATAGCCAAGGATGTACTTGCACTCCATCAACGGTAACGGCCAATCAATCAGCTCCTTGGATAATAGGCTCAACCAATACTTCAGTGGGCGTAATTCCGCAAATTAATACTCAATTAACGTTTCAAGACAGGCTTGGCAGCTGGAAATCCCGCTGGGATATCGGTCGCATGGACTATAAGGTTACGCCCGGATTATATGCGGTGGGAAAGCCGGATGGCGCATCACCGGTTTTGGTTTCGGCCAATTATAAAATGAGTTTTGATAAGCTGCGACAGGAATTGAGCGGGCCCAATCTTTGGATCTTAGTACTTGATACTAAAGGCGTCAATGTCTGGTGCGCAGCCGGGAAAGGAACCTTTGGCACCCAGGAATTAATCCAACGGATTGCCCAAGTGAAATTGGCGGAGTTGGTCACACATCGTCGATTAGTTCTGCCGCAACTTGGAGCACCCGGTATTGCCGCCCACGAAGTATTGAAAACAACCGGTTTTAAAATTATATATGGACCGGTTAGGGCTTCAGATATTCCGGAATATTTGGCGGCGGGAATGAATGCGACTGAGGCGATGCGGGAGGTCCGCTTCGGACTCATGGATCGTCTGGTCCTAACCCCGGTTGAACTGGTTGCCGCCTTTAAACCGGCTCTTATTATTTTGGGATTATTGGTGTTCATCAATATTATTTTACATGGTTCCCTAACAGTTTATCAATTTTTGGGCCGGACCCTGCTGGATTTTTTGCCTTTCTGCGGCGCCATTTTTGCGGGAGCAGTTTTAGTTCCGCTATTCTTACCGTTGATTCCCGGCCGTGCCCTAGCCGCCAAAGGATGGTTGTTTGGACTCTTTTGGGCTGGCATCTATCTGAAGTTTATAGCTCCTACCGGTAATGGGTGGCATATTGCAACTTATCTGTTACTCTTGCCGCCGGTTGTTTCTTTTTTGGCTATGAATTTTACGGGATCGACGACTTACACTTCCCTTTCCGGAGTGGTCAAAGAGATGAAAGTTGCCATACCGGCTCAAATTATTGCGGTTGGACTCGGGATTTTGTTACTGATGGGTCAATGGTTTGCCTGAATTTAGATTACAGGCAAAGTCTATTTTTTGATGAAAGTGGGATGGAAATGAAACAACAATATATAAAAAACGTCGTTTCTTTGGATTTGAACGTGGAAAAATGCATCGGGTGCGGAAGGTGTCGGGAAGTTTGCCCCCATCATGTTTTTAAAATGGAAAATCGAAAGGCTCTCATTCAAAACCGGGATGGCTGTATGGAATGTGGAGCTTGTGCCCGTAATTGTCCGGCAGAGGCCATTACTGTAAGAGCGGGAGTCGGATGCGCGGCTGCGATAGTCATGGGTAAATTACGTGGTTCGGCTCCGTACTGTGGAGATTCGGATGAACCGAATAAGCAATGTTGCGGTTAAGTCTTTGACTGTGAAACCATTCGAGGGAATGAGGGAATGGTTATGTGGTGAAAACAATTTTGTCTAAAAGAGGTGAACAAAATACAAAATATAGTCATTATCGGCGGCAGCGATGCCGGTATCAGCGCAGCTTTGCGAATCAGGGAGCTAAATCCGGCAATTACCCCGACGTTGATTGCCGCTGACAGTTATCCGAATTTTAGTATCTGTGGATTGCCGTATTATCTAAGCGGGGAAGTGACCCGCTGGGAGAATTTGGCCCATCGAACTCGGCAAGATATTGAAAATGCCGGTATTCATTTAATGCTGGATCATACCGCTCAAGCGATTCATCCGGGGGGAAAACAGTTACAAGTTGTTGATGCAGCAGGTACTGTTAAAACAGTAACTTATGATAAACTCATCATCGCAACCGGTGCTGTATCTTTGCGACCCAAAATATCCGGAATCAATCATCCCGGTGTCTTCTTTTTACGCTGGATGCCTGATTGTTTTAGGATTGATGAATTTTTAAAAAAACATAACTCTAAGGCCGCCCAATCGCCACTTACGGCGATTATTATCGGGGCTGGCTATATTGGTATGGAAATGGCGGAAGGCTTATCTAAACGGGGTGTAAAAGTCAATGTGGTCGAGTTTGCCGAATCGGTTATGCCTTCAGTTGACATTGATTTTGGCGAAAAGATTCGGGAAACGCTTATTCGGAATGGAATCACCGTTACGAATAATATAGCGATTGAAGCCATTGAAAAAAAGGATAATCAACTTGTTGTTAAGGGCACTAATAAATATGAAATGACTGCCGATATGGTGTTAGTGGCAGCCGGCAGTATGCCCAATACGGCACTTGGACAATCCATCGGGATTAACACCGGAATCAAAGGCGCATTGAAAGTCAATTTAAAGATGGAGACGAATGTTCCTGATATTTATGCGGCAGGCGATTGTGTGGAAACCTGGCAGCGGATTGCACGAAGTTATACTTATTTGCCGCTCGGAACTATCGCTCATAAACAAGGCCGAATTGCCGGTGAAAATGCTCTAGGGGGCCATAAGGAATTCGCTGGGACATTAGGAACGCAATCGCTCAAAATCTTTGATCAAGTGATGGCCCGGACCGGGTTCGATGAGAATGAGGCTCGAAAGGCCGGATTTCAACCGGTGAGCGTTGATTTAGAAACTTGGGATCACAAAGTATATTACCCTACGGCGGAAAAACTTTATATCCGGGTGACAGCCGATCAAAAGACTCAAATAATTTTAGGAGCTCAAATCATGGGAGCGTATAAGACGGAAGTATCCAAACGGATCGATATTTTTGCTGCTGCAATTTATCACAGCATGACAATTGACGATTTTTCGGATTATGACTTAACTTATACGCCGCCGCTCAGCAGTCCATGGGATCCGGTTCAAATGGCAGCGCAAAAATTAGAATGGAAAATAGCCGGGTTATCCGGTTGAGCGCCGCCGAATTTTCATAAAAGTTATACTTATGCTATGAACATTTGTAGTATAATTAACATATAAATAATTCATGAAATGTTTAAGGGTGATTTTCTTTGATAAAGCTTGTTGAAACGGCGGAAGCAATTTTTGATGAATATCGACTTCAGGTAATTAAGTTATTACAGATCCGGGAAATGTGTGTCTGTGAACTGGCAGCCGCATTAAACTTAAGTTCGCCCCGTATTTCGCAACATCTCGCTATCCTCAGGCGTTCCAAAATCGTCAAGGAACGGCGGGAAGGAAAATGGATTTTTTATTCGCTGATCCCCAAGACGGTGGATGACTTTAATAAGTCCTGGAATCAATTTTTGGAAGCCGCACCGGATCAAACGCCGGAAATGAAAAATGTCATCAAGCGGTTGCAAAAGATGGACCTGGCCGGTATCAGAGAAAAGTGTGTAACCCCAAGCGCGACGAAGAAAGCCTCTCGTATCACGAAACAAACGGAAGAAGGTATCGACAATGGAAATTAAAGTTTTAGGACCTGGCTGCGCCAATTGCCAAAAGCTCGAAAAGTTAACCGGGGAAGCCATGAAGGAACTGGGTATGCAGGATCCGCTGATCAAGGTTTCCGATATGAAAGAGATCCTGGGACTCGGAGTGATGTCATTACCGGCACTGGTCATTGACGGGAAAGTTAAATTTTCCGGCCGGGTTCCTTCCAAGGATGAGATCAAAAAATATTTGGAATGAAATGATGGGTCTAATCATGGCAGTTATCATGCAGAATTTGAGAAACAGGTTATGTTCTTATACTAAAATTTATGTAAAGGTTTGATCAATATGTGGCAAGCTTTTGTCGATTGGCTGGTCTATGGTTTACTGGGATTATCCGCCAAGTCCCATCCGGCGGCGGCTCTTAACTTTTTTATTTATGATACCGTTAAAATTTTCTTTTTGCTCGCGGTCATCATTTTTGCAGTGGCCATTATCAGAAGTTTTTTCCCGCCGGAAAAGACCAAACAGATTTTAAGTCAATTTCCGGAAACGGTAGGCAACGTTTTGGCGGCGCTACTGGGGATTGTAACCCCATTTTGTTCTTGTTCAGCGGTACCGCTTTTCATTGGCTTTATTGAAGCCGGGGTGCCGCTAGGGGTTACTTTCTCATTTCTGGTTTCATCGCCGATGGTCAATGAAGTGGCTTTAATCATGCTCTGGGGACTTTTCGGCTGGCAAGTGGCTCTTATGTATATTACTAGCGGCGTGATTATCGCCATTATCGGCGGAATGGTCATCGGGCGATTGAAATTGGAAAAGTATGTCGAGGATTATGTCTATCAAATTCAAATGGGTAGTACGGAAATTCCCAGTCCAACCTGGCCGGAGCGGTTGAATTACGCCAAAGGATATGTGTTGGAAATCCTGCATAAAGTCTGGCCATACGTGTTAGTTGGAATTGCTCTGGGCGGATTGATGCATGGTTATGCTCCTGCCGATTTATTGACTCATATTGCCGGACGTTCCAATCCGTTTGCGGTACCCATCGCGGTATTGATCGGGGTACCCTTATATTCCAATGCCGCCGGAGTCATCCCCATTGTTAAAGTATTGATGGATAAAGGAATGGCGATTGGAACAGCCCTTTCGTTTATGATGGCGGTGACGGCGCTGTCGCTGCCGGAGGGAATCATCCTGCGGAAAGTGTTAAAGCCAAGGCTGCTTGGGATTTTTTTCGGTATCGTGGCTATCGGTATTATGCTTACCGGTTATCTGTTTAATTGGATTCTGTAAAGTCGATCGTAAGAAATCAAGGAGGTTGGAGAGCGATGGATGAAACTTGGAATGGTATTCCCCGTGAGACCATACCGTGGTATCCGGTAATCGATTTGAAAAAATGTCAGGGTTGCGGTGTTTGTGTGGAGTTTTGCTCTCATGGAACTTACGAGATGGATCACGCTACCGGAAAACCCGTCGTCATCAATCCCTATCATTGTGTGGTTGGCTGCAGTGGCTGCAAGCCGGAGTGCCCGATGGAAGCGATTTCGTTTCCGCCTTTATCCATTTTGAAAGAATTCATCGATCAAAAATAAAAGGAGGCCGTATCATGCCGGAAAGTGTAACCAGGAAACTCTCGTTTCTTGATCGTTACCTAACGCTATGGATTTTTGCTGCGATGTTAATAGGCGT
The DNA here is from genome assembly GCA_003501335.1 of Bacillota bacterium. GTDB lineage: Bacteria > Bacillota > UBA4882 > UBA8346 > UBA8346 > UBA8346. The sequence continues at coordinate 3,186 of DNPQ01000514.1, read as the reverse complement.
TTTATTTGGAGTCTTGATTCCGGGCGTGGAAAAGTTCATCAACCGTTTTCAAGTCGGCACCACCAATATCCCCATTGCCATTGGATTAATTTTAATGATGTATCCGCCATTTGCAAAAGTTAAATATGAGGAACTCGGCGATGTATTTAGGAATTGGAAAGTATTAAGCCTATCCCTGGTGCAAAACTGGATTGTCGGGCCGGTTCTCATGTTCTTGCTGGCGCTGATTTTTTTAGCCGGTTATCCCCAATATATGATTGGCCTGATCCTGGTGGGCCTGGCCCGTTGCATTGCCATGGTCATTGTCTGGA
>DNPQ01000514.1:0-2631 GCA_003501335.1 Bacillota bacterium | reverse complement strand
ATTGCCATGGTCATTGTCTGGAATGAATTGGCCCATGGCGATACGGAATATGCTGCGGGACTCGTGGCGTTTAACAGTATTTTTCAAGTGTTGTTTTACAGTGTTTATGCTTGGATTTTTATTACGGTTCTGCCGCCGGTTTTCGGGCTTCATGGCAGCGCCGTTCATGTAAGTATGGCTCAGATTGCCAAAAGCGTCTTTGTTTATTTAGGAGTTCCCTTTATCGGCGGGATGCTGACTCGTTTTTTGCTGGTTAAAGCAAAGGGGAAGGAATGGTATCAAAGGAAATTCGTTCCGCGAATCAGTCCGATTACCCTAATTGCGTTATTATTCACCATTGTAGTAATGTTCAGTTTGAAAGGCGAGCTGATTGTGAGGATTCCCTTGGATGTTGTTAGGATTGCAATTCCGTTGTTGATTTATTTTGCGGTCATGTTTTTGGTGAGCTTTTGGATGAGCCGGAAAATCGGAGCCAATTACCGGCAGACGGCGACGTTATCGTTCACGGCGGCTAGCAATAATTTTGAACTGGCGATAGCGGTGGCGGTGGCGGTATTTGGACTCAATTCCGGCGAGGCTTTTGCGGCGGTGATCGGGCCGCTGGTTGAGGTACCGGTCATGATCGGATTGGTGAATGTGGCTTTGCACTTTCAAGAGCGCTATTTTCAGAAAAATTAAAGTTGCTTAATCTGGATTTATCGATGTATTTTTGGGATTCTCCGGCTAAGTCTGTGAAGGCAGCTTTAGCTGTAGCTAAAGCTGTAGCTAAAGCCGGAGAAATCCACTATTGATTTTAATTTAGCCTCGCCAAGAATTTTGCGGGAGGGCGGTGTTTCAAGAAACGAATTGCAGAAGTATCTAGCCGAACTGCATTAAAATCGGGATAAAATAAACCTCATTACTCAGTATTACTTGAACCATAGGCTTTCTGATACGGCAAAGTTCAGGATGAGCAGGGGTTTCATTGCTGGATATGCAAGACTGTTCTTATGATATAATTGATAGAATGATCCTAAATATCATTTTGATGGGGGAATGATAGCATGAAAAAAGTAGTCGCTTTTATGGGGAGTCCCAGGAAAAATGGCAACACGGCCACCCTTGTTCAAGAAGTTATCAGGGGAGCCCAAGATGCTGGCGCCGAAACCACTGTTTTTACCTTGTCTGATATGAACATCAAACCCTGCCAAGGCTGCTTGGTCTGCCGTAAGACCGGACAGTGCGTCATGCAAGATGATTTTCAGAACATGTTTCAACATATTATCGATGCTGATGTTGTGGTTTTCGGCTCGCCCATATACCTTTGGCAGATTTCAGCTCAAATGAAGCTGTTGTGGGATAGACTCTGCGGTTTGTTCGATGAAAATCACAAACCCAGGTATGCCGCTAAAAGCGTGATCATGGTATATTCGCAAGGAAATCCAAACGCACAGGCTTTTCAGGCATCCTTCCAAACCAATGAAACTATGCTTAAAATATTTAATTTAAATGTAGTTGCTACCGTTTTGGCAACGGCCGGCAATGATCCCAACACCGCAGCGAATCATAAAGAACTTTTAGCAAAAGCTTATGAAGCAGGAAAAACCATTTAACAGGCCTGCAACAGTACGTTTCATGCAATAAAATCAAACTCCGGGAAGAATCATCCTCCCGGAGTTTGGTGATATACCAAGTTACATGATACGTTCATGATGGTCTTGGTATAAAGGACAAATTTGCTTCAATTGCCGGCCCCGGCCTTCGTGCCGCCCGGTAATTGTGTGATTTTATCGATTCAAAAGCAAAATCTAGTTTTAACATCCTACTTTGCCCTTCATCTTTAACCCCAAAATATTCATGATTCAATCACCCCAATTGCATGATTAAAAAAGCGCCATACCGAGGGTCGTGTAAATAACGCAAGGGTTGAGTGCGCTTACGCAACGATTGCGTATAGAAATTTAAAAAAGCTGGTTTTCCTAAAGGAACCGGCTCTTTTTTTGTGCATTTTGGCCTCTCGTAGTTGAAAAGATTTTAAGATCACGGTTTTCTTTTAAATCAAATTCCATTCCACATCTGCCGGATATTGAATAGGAGAGACATGATATTTTTTAAAAATGAAATGAAGGATTAAGAATTCCTTAAAAAGTATGCAAAGATTTTTCTATACAGTATAGGATGGAGCCATTTTCTTAGAGGTTGATCGTACATTTCTGAAAACTCAGCATCGATAGATGGACTTGGAGGACAAATGAAAACGAGAATAATACTTATAGTACTGGCATTAGGATGTTTATTGCCGTTTATTTCAAATACAACTATACAGGCTGCCAATGGGGGTGAACATGAACCTCCGTTATTTGTTGTCGACTATCCCGCCAATGATTCTCTAATCTATGTCAATTCGCTCACCGTCAGGGGCGTGGTGAATGATGATTGTATTTTAAAAATTAACGGGAATATCGTAACGATCAAGCCTGATAAAACTTTTTCGCAGGAAGTATCCTTGTCGGAGGGGAATAATGGCATCATCATGGAAGCGGAGGACTCCGCCGGAAAGAAACAAATTGTTACCCTGAAGACAACCTATGTAAAGCAGCCCGACAGGCAGAATGGAAATATTGTCGTCTACATCAATTGGGATGGTTTTGC
>DNPQ01000422.1 GCA_003501335.1 Bacillota bacterium | reverse complement strand
CAGCGTACCAATAAATTTCCCTCCGTTTCAATGCCGCGCGCTCTTTGCGCGTTCATGATGGTCTTAGAACTTTTTCCGAGAACTTCAATCATCTGAAACGTCGATAAAAAAACAAAAGAGGCCTTATAACTTATTCCCATTTTTTCCAGGGCATAAGTTATTTCCTTCGTTTCAGTCGTCTGGAACAGCCATAAAAGAATGCCGGAGATGTTCAGGATGATAAAACACAAGAAAGTCGCACGCCTAAGACCTTCCTGGTAGATGTTGAGGATTCCAAAATGAAACAGAACCTCATCGCTTCGAATCACCAGGGCCTGCACGACAAATATAAAGGCAATAAATATAAATATGCTCTTATACAATTTAAAAAATTTTTTCCATATTCCACTGGCGGCAAAAAGAACCGGAATCATTATAAAAAAGGGAATCAGATATATTGCATAACCGTTCATCTGAATGGTCGCCAGAATGGATACGCATATGCAATACAAGATGACAATCCATCCCTTTGCTGTGGGATACAATGCGGCAATGGGATTTCCTTTAATAATATTGAGCCTTTCTCTAAACATATGATTGACTCCTTATGGTACCGCCTTTTTCACCATTCACAAGCTTAGGGCGGTACCTGCTTTTTACTATCCGGCTTAAGCCGCCTTTGTTGGGGACTTTTTGATGTAGTTTGTGCCCAGATTGTATTTAATCAGGGTTCTTGCTGGAATTACCTTAATGATTAACCCAGTAACAACAATCGCGATGATTCTATCGATACATGTGAACAACAGGCTCGTGCCGATAACCGCTTTCCAGATGTTCACGCCGGAAGCCATCATGGTTGCAGCAAAGAGGGAGTCTGCAGAACTGGTTACACCGCCGAACACTAAAACGGCAATCGGCGCCGATGTAATCGTAGATACCAACGATGTCGCCAATATGGCAATCACCAGTTTCCACCATCTGTCAAACATTTTTGCGCGTGCCAGGAAGCCCGCTGTAAGGCCCACTGCAACGCTGGTCAACGCAAACGGAATAGCGCTGGGATTGGTGATGCCGAGTACCAGGTTTCCGATCAGGCCCGTCAAAGCGCCAACCCACGGGCCGCAAAGCATTGCGACGAAGAATGTGCCAATCGTGTCCAGAAAGAGCGGCAGGGATAGGACATGATGGATCTGTGAGCCGACAAAGTTTACGGCTACGGCAATCGGTATTGTCAGTAAAGCCAGCATGGAAAAATCATCTTTAATTAAATGTTTTCGTTTTTCACTCATTTGAAATACCCTCCCTTTTTGTTTCCAATTGATGTTTTTGTTGCAATAGACCAGCGTTACAAAATGAAGTCGAAGCCATAACAACTTGGTTTCTAAGTCTACTTTATATTGAGACAGCAACACCTCCCCAAGCATTTTATTGCCCGTGTTTCTTCCAACCCCAGAAGGGTCCTCTTCTCTTTCGGAAAACAAATTTCAGCCTTCTGTTATATTGAAAAAATATGCGGGACAACTAAAGTCTCCTAGTACTGGCACGTACCATCAGGACAGGTTCACACTTTTTTAGGTCTGCGGCCGGTTGCTTATTCTCAATCAGTTCGACGAGTTCCTGTGCCGCGCGTCTTCCAATATCCTCAATCGGGATATGGACTGTGGTAAGCGGAACCTCCAAAACATCGGAAATAAAGATATCGTCATATCCGACGACGGAAATGTCTTTCGGAATGGACATTCCAAAATTGCGGATTGCCTTGTAAAGGCCGAGGGCTATCATATCGTTAAATGCGAATATCGCAGTTACACCTTTGCCCAGAAGATACGGCAAGGCGTCTTGACCGCTTTCCAGTTTGTAGTTGCCGGTGTAGACCAGAGATGGGTCAAAAAGGATTCCCGCCTCCTCTAATGCTTTACAGTAACCGTCCAAACGTTTTATGGAACTGATATAGTCTTTCGGGCCGGAGATAGCACCGATCTTCCGGTGTCCGTAGTCAATCAAATGGCGGGTTGCTAGATATCCGCCGTAAACGTGGTCACATACGTCGGCGCAGGAAGTGGCTCCGTTGATTTCGACATCCATTGCAATCGCAGGAATACCCGAACGAATCACCGACTGAAATCCATTTTTTAAATTTTTCACACTGCAAATCGAGGAATGAGGGAAGATAACACCATCAATTCCCTGGTTCAAAAAGATATTGAGGTATTCTATGTCATCTTCGCTTTCCTGCAAAGCACTCACCTGAACAACCTGATATCCTTCCAGCTTTGCTTGTCTGACAATACCGCCGATAACCTGAGCAGAAAAGATATTAACCGAATCGGAAACTACACCGATGATATGTGACCTCTTAGTAACCAGACTTGCTGCAAAATGGTTCGGATAATAATTTAGCTCTTTGGCAACGGCCATCACTCGCTCCCTCGTAGTTTCGGAAACTCTTGATTCCCTATTGTTGAAAACCAGGGAAACCGTGGTAGGGGAAACGCCTGCCTTTTTTGCAACATCTTTGATTGTCGTGCCCATGACCCTCCACCTTCGTATATCAATCTCTATCCCGAGCTGCGGAAAAAAGCTACCCAGCATTCCAGAATAAAAAATTAACACAAATTAGTTTATCGTTTTATCAATTATTAACTAAATCATAACATAGATTGTAAATTAGTCAATCTATGTAAAAGATAAATATATAAAAATTATTGCTGTTTATTATTGACTGTTGCAAAGTTGCTTGATACAATGCTTATTATTATAAAAAGATGAATACATAATATTGTTTTGCCGCAAAAAAAGGTAGATCAGTTTTAATTTAATCGTTTGATAAAACGATAAACTAATTCTAGTTTTTTATGTTTATGAACTATCATAACAGTAAGGAGACCCATTTTGAAATCAAAGGAACAAATAAAACGTCTGATTATCCGAATTCTAGTTATTAGCTTCGGCCTTTTCATCAATGGTATCGGGCTGGCCCTTTTGTATTCGGTGGAGCTTGGCTCTTCCCCGATGGGGACATTTGCAGATGGCCTGCACAATTTGATCCATATCTCGCAGGGAAATGCGAATATCCTTGCCAATGCAGCCTTTCTTCTGGTCCTTCTGATCCTGGCCAGAAAATACATCAGCGTGGGTACGGTCCTTTGTACGTTTATGCTGGGCCTGTATGTCAACCTTGCCTCCGCTGTGATAAACCCGTTGAACCTGGTAGTTCTACCATTTCCAAACAAAATTGTGGTATCCGTAGTAGGCACGCTACTGATGGGGGTCGGACTGGGCATTTACGTTGCGGTGGATTTCGGGCTAGGACCTCTTGAGGCAATCGTGGCTATCATTTATCAGCACAGCAAACTAAAATATAAAACGGCAAAAATCATTTTTGATGCGCTTTTAGGCATCTTAGGAATCGTGTTTGGTGGCAAAATCGGGATTGGCACGGTGATTTCCATTCTGTGTACCGGCATTGTCATGGATCCGGTAATTAACAAAACCAAACCCTTTTTGGCTAAAATACTGGCTTGAACATCCGATTCTCTTTCGGCCTTTTGCGCCTATGGTTACTTGGTCGTCATTCTTGGCTTGGGTCAAACATAAACTGAAATGGCTGGGGACCAGGGGGCCACGGGCATATTGGTGTATCCAATCAATCTTTGAAAGGTATTGTAGCATGAGCAAAACCGTTGGGTATTGCCGACATGTCTGCAACAGCATTTTTCTATAAATTGCAGGAGTCACCTGAATGGATTTCTCAATTGACTGTAGAAATAAGTAGCCCTCTCCCGTTTTGGACGTGCGAGGGATTCCTTTTGTCTATTTTTAAAAACCAAAAAATTCACCGTCTTATCCTTCTCATGCAGTAGCGGGAGAAGGCTGACAGCTTCGAATCCGCCCAAGGGATAAGCGCTTTCATTGCCATCTTCCCGGAATCAAATTTTTTTACCCCCTTTTACCCCTTTTTTATTTTTATCCCCACTTGCCCAACATGCCCCACATAAACGTATCTACCAGGCCTTTTAAAAATCGATGTTGGGCATGTGGGCCATGTTGGCCAAAAAAATAAAAGATATTGCTTTAAAAGATTTCAAAACATCCTTTATATTTTTATTTTTATGCCCTCATCCCCCTCCTGCCCCTCATAAACATTTCTAGCTGGGATTTTAAGCTGCCTCCCAAAAATAGGAATCCTATGATTCCATCTAATCCAACCGGCAATATGTCCTTTAGCTGCGAAAAAAATAAGTGAGGGGAATGAGGGGCAATGTCATCAGGCTATGTTGGAATAAAAAGGAAAGTATAAATTTATAAAAAAAGATTTAAGCCAAAGAGCGACCAACTCTCCGGCTTGCATTTCTTTTGAATCAACTTTCCAGAATATGTATTCGCAACCTGATGACATGGGTCTTATGGAGGAGGGTCACTTCGATGAAAACGCCCCAGGGATGAGAGCATAGCCAAAATTAGCTCATAGATGAACAGATTAATCTTCCCAGTCGTCGGGAGAATC
>DNPQ01000186.1 GCA_003501335.1 Bacillota bacterium | reverse complement strand
TCCGGTACTAAGTTTTCCGGTGCTACCGTTCATTTAGTGACTCCGGAAACCGACGGTGGTCCCATAGTCCGGCAAGGAATCTTGGAAATTACCGATGATGATACTCCTGATACTTTAGGCGCCAAAGTTCTTGCCATTGAGCATCAAATTTATCCTGAAGCGATTAAGCTGCTTATTGAAGAACGAATCATGGTGGATGGGAAACGAGTCCGTTTTAAAAAATAAATTATGATAGTTATCCCCCCGGTTTTGAAGGACATCCGAAATCCGTGAAGATTGACCTGTGAGCGGTGATTCAACTCAGCACTCAAAATAAATTGGCCTAACCGAGCGCTGTGGAATTGAGTGTGCAATTTGGCTGAAAAGTTGTAAAATATATTAAATCAATGCAATTGTATTAACGAAAATTTGGGGACAATGGGTCTGCTGAAGTAGCTGATGAGTATGGAATCACAATGGTGTTAACCGAAATCAGATATTTTAGGCATTAAAAAATCAGAGGGGGATGCGCTATGCTGGATATCAATAATATCAAAGATTTACTTCCGCATCGTTTTCCGTTTTTATTGATTGATCAAGTTATTGAAATTGAAACGGGTAAACGGGCTGTGGGAATTAAAAATATTACAGTTAACGATTATTACTGTCAGCAGCAATATTTTAATGGTGATTGCTTAATTCCCGGATCTTTACAAATTGAAATAATGGCGCAATTAGCTGCCTTTGTGACGATGGAACTTGCGCAAGATAAAAACAACGTACCTTTATTTGCGGCTCTCGATAAAGCAAGATTTCGAAGGGCGATTCAACCTGGCGATCAACTTCGCATTGAAGTGGAGTTGCTGAAATATAAGGCTAAAACCGGTAAATTTAAGGGTAAAGTATTGATTGATGATGAATTGGTCAGTGAAGCTCAGTTTATTTGCATGGCGGTCCCCCAGACATAAAAATTAGTTTTCAGTAGTAAGAATAATTATCCACCACGGTCGGCCTGGGCCGATGAAATGGAAAAATTCCGCCGGGGTGGCTGTTTTATTTCGGTTTTGTCAAAATAGAAAATCCGGGTATAAAGTATTTTTTACATAGGAGGTAGGCGGCGATGGCTCTTGTGAGCAAAACTGCTTTAAAATCGTTTCCGTTGGTGGCTCGTGGAAAGGTGAGAGATATTTATGATCTAAACCAGTCTTTATTGATTGTGGCTACTGACCGTTTATCGGCTTTTGATGTGGTTTTTGATGAACCGATACCGGAAAAAGGAAATGTCTTAACTGGCTTATCAATTTATTGGTTTGAGCAAACCGCAGCAAGTCTTCCCAATCATTTGATCACGGCCGATATGAATCAAGTACCGGGACTCACTAGAGATGAAAGGGTTATGTTACAAGGTCGTTCCATGTTGGTAAAAAAAGGGAAAGTCATTCCAGTAGAATGTGTAGTACGGGGCTATTTGACCGGCAGTGCTTTGAAAGACTATTTAAAAACCGGTTCCGTGAATGGCATAAAACTTCCTGCGAATTTACAGGAAAGCAGCAAATTGCCGGAGCCGATTTTTACACCTACCACCAAGGAATCGGAAGGTCATGATCAAGCCATTACTTTTTCGGAACTGGTGACGAAAGTCGGTCGGGAACTTGCTGAACAACTACGGGATTATTCTTTAAAGCTTTATCAAATTGGGGCTAAAAAAGCGGAAGCCAGCGGTATTATTCTCGCTGATACCAAATTTGAATTTGCCTTTGTTAATGGAGTTTTGACGGTAGTGGATGAAATCTTTACCCCGGATTCCTCGCGCTTTTGGCCGCAGGACCAATATAAAGCCGGACAAGTACAGCCTAGTTTTGACAAACAATATGTCCGGGATTATCTAGAAAGTATCCATTGGGATAAGAATCCGCCCGCACCTAAATTACCGCCGGAAATAATTCAAAAAACCACGGAAAAGTATTTAGAAGCTTATCAACGAATTGTTGGGAAACCACTCATCCATTAAAATGAAGTGTTATCGGATAACGTTTTCAAATGATTTTTTGTTGTTTTGAGGTTTTTTAAGTTGGGGGGTACTTTTTTGAAAGTAATGGTGATCGGTAATGGCGGGCGGGAACATGCCATTGTCTGGAAATTGTCGCTAAGCCCGTTCATAACCAAAATTTATTGTTGCCCCGGTAATGGCGGGACGGCTAAAATTGCAGAAAACGTAACCTTGAATCCGCTTACTATACATACAATGGCTGATTTTGCTGTGAAAAACCAAATTGATTTAACGGTAGTCGGCCCGGAAACCTATCTGGCCGAAGATGTTGTGACGGAGTTTCAAAAAAGAGGTTTGAAAATTTACGGCCCGTCAGGGAAAGCATCTCGTTTAGAAGCTAGTAAGAGTTATGCAAAAGAGTTTATGCGTAAATATAAGATTCCCACCGCTCGTTTTGAAGTCTTCGATGATCCTTCATCAGCCAAACAATACCTGGAAACAGTCGGAGCACCCATCGTGATAAAGGCTAATGGGTTGGCCGCCGGCAAGGGAGTCACAGTTGCGATGGATAAGCAAACTGCAATTCAGGCTATTGATGAAATCATGACCCAAAGGGTTTTTGGTGAAGCCGGCAGTTCAATTGTGATCGAAGAGTTTTTAGAAGGGGAAGAGGTTTCACTATTAGCATTTTGTGACGGTAAAACGGC
>DNPQ01000431.1 GCA_003501335.1 Bacillota bacterium | reverse complement strand
TAAATCCGCCAAAAATTGATAGGTCGCAATATTCGTTTGATTCGACTTCATCACCCAGTTAAAATTAACGAATGATACGATACTTAAAAGTAATAAAATGGAGAGAACCAGTCCAAATCCATAAAAAAGTTGTTGCTTAATGCTGAAACGGTTTAATTTGACTACGAACAATGTTTTTCCACCTATGAACTTCCCGAACATTTTAACGCACCTCTCTTTCTTTCAACTGATTGGATACTGGGCAGTCCACTGGAAATAAAAGATAATCAGATGTACACTCTTTGATCTTTTTCAGCATTATACGATTTTTTGAATAAGCTTAGATTATGTCATAGTAAATACCTAATTAATTCTGAAAAAATTTTCGATTATCTTTATTATCGTTCAAAGGGGTAGAAGTTTCCAAAAGATACTCCCAAAATCTGTAAAAAATAAAACCGCAAGGATGTCCAACTTCCAATCGAATCGGACATCCTTGCGGTTTTATAATTGTTTTTCTAAATACGGCCCATTCATCATTTAAATGTTCCGTCAAAACATGGGCATATCAGCCATTCAAGGCCTTTTTAAACTCCTTGGTGAGTAGCGGCACGATCTCCAGCACATCTCCGACAATACCGAAAGTCGCTACTTTAAAAATAGGAGCCTCCGGATTTTTATTGATGGCAATAATAATATCCGAAGACGACATACCGGCCAAGTGCTGAATAGCACCGTGAATACCGCAGGCAAAATAAATCTTGGGGCCGACGGTTTTACCGGTCTGGCCAACCTGATGGGCATAAGGCATCCAGCCCGCATCCACTGCCGCACGGGAAGCGCCGACAGCACCGCCTAAGACATTAGCCAATTCTTTAATAAGTTCAAAGTTTTTGGGATCGCCTAGTCCTCTACCACCGGAGACAATAATATTGGCTTCCTCCAGGTTGACCGAAGAGCCTACTTCATTGACCACTTCCAATACTTTGGCCCGGATATTCCAGGCGGTTTTGGAAAGATCCACTTTAGTAATGGTTCCGCTGCGTTTGGCGTCTTCCGCTAAGGGTTTAAAAACCTTCGGCCGGACGGTAGCCATTTGCGGCCGGTGATTGGGGCAAAGAATAGTCGCCATCAAGTTACCGCCAAAAGCCGGCCGGGTTTGCAACAAATTTTTTTCGGCAACATCCACCGCCAGTCCGGTGCAGTCAGCGGTAAGCCCTGTTTCTAAACGGGCTGCTACCTTCGGGCCGAGAGAACGCCCGATAGCTGTTGCGCCAATCAAAACGATATTGGGGTTTTCTTTCCTTATCAAATCGCTTAACACTTGCGCATAAGAATCTTCCAAGAAATGTTCCAATTCCGGAGCATCAGCCACTAATACCTTATCAGCGTCAAAGGCTACCAATCGTTTAGCTTCAGCCTCGATTTTACTGCCCAGTAATACCGCAACGAGCGGTTCCTTCAATTCATCAGCCAGTCTACGGCCTTCTCCCAACAATTCAAAAGCTACGTTGGACAATTTTCCATTCCGTTGTTCGGCAAAGATCCAAACACCCTTGTAGAGGGACTTGTCGATGGTTATCTTCACATCCCGGGTAATCTCAATGGCTTTAAATTTACAAGTTTTAACGCAGGTTCCGCACATAGTGCAGCCGTCTTTGATAACGGCTTTATTATCAATAATTTCAATGATTCCAAAAGGGCAACTGGATACACATAATTTACAACCGCGACATTTATCATTTAATACCTTAATCGCCATAATGGTCCTCCTTTAATCAATTTCAATCGGGTTTATACAAAGCGTTATTGGACGATTTTCCGGCAAACAATGGCATCAACCAAAGATTTGACCTGTTCTTCAGGGGTTCCTTGAAAAATCTCGCCCTGGCATTTCATTTCCGGTACGAAAATGGTTTTAACCCAGGTTGGTGAACCGTTTAAGCCGGACTTTGCCGGATCAGCGCCGATATCGGCCGCAGTCCAGGCAGGAATAACCGCTTTCTTAGCCCGCATCATTCCTTTTAAAGAAGGCATCCGGGGCTCATTAATTTCTTTAACCACAGTAACTAACGCCGGGATCGGAAGCTTAATCCGCTCAAAACCGTCTTCATTCATCCGCTCGGCAGTCATTTCAGTTTCGCTGATCTCATCGATTTTCTTGACATAGGTAATGTGGGGAATGCCCAACTTCTCAGCTATTTCCGGGCCGACTTGAGCGGTGTCGCCGTCAATGGCCTGCTTCCCGCAAAGGATCAATTGGACGCCGCCAATCTTTTCAATTCCTTTACTGAGCGCATAAGAAGTGGCTAGAGTATCGGAACCGGCAAAAGCCCGGTCGGATAATAGAACTGCATCATCAACACCCATGCCGATGGTTTCCCGGAGTTGTTCGGCAGCCTGAGGCGGACCCATGGAAATAACCGTAACGGTTCCCCCCAATTTTTCCTTAATCCGCAGGGCTTCCTCAATCGCATATAGATCGAAAGGATTGAGGATACTTGCTACACCTTCACGTACCAGGGTATTGGTTTCCGGATTAATCTTCACTTCAGTTGAATCAGGCACTTGTTTAACGCAAACAACGATCTTCACCCAATATCTCCTCCTCAATAAAAAAATAATATACTTTTAAAAAAAGGGCTGTCCCAAAAGTAAATTCGGTGTGCCTACATCCGTATACGTACATAGGCGCACGTAGATAAAGAAATATAATCCACTGAAATCAGCCTATCGGTGAAGTATGTATTATATTTCTTATTGATTTTGAATTACTTTTTAGACAGCCTCGGGGATAATTTATTTTTTGCCGGCTAATTCCTTAATTAACTCAAGGGCGATGATATTACGTTGAATCTGGTTAGTGCCTTCATAAATCTGAGTAATTTTCGCATCACGCACCATCTTTTCCACCGGATATTCTTTCATATAGCCATAACCGCCGAAGACTTGCAAAGCATCCACAGTTACTTTCATGGCCACATCGGAAGCGAAAACTTTAGCCATGGAAGATTCTTTGGAAATGTTCTTAGCGCCGCCGTCAATCATCCTGGCAGTAGCATATACCAAAGCTCTGGCAGCCTCAACCTGAATCGCCATATCGGCCAGCATATGTTGGATGGCTTGGAATGATGAAATGGGTTGTCCAAATTGCACTCTTTCATGAGCATATTTTACTGCCGCCTCAAGTGCGCCTTGAGCAACACCAATGGCCTGAGCACCGATTCCCGGACGAGTTCTGTCAAAAGTCCGCATCGCAGCCACAAAACCAACGCCTTCTTTACCGCCAAGCAAGTTTTCCTTGGGAACCCGGCAATTGTCAAAGATTAATTCACGGGTTGCCGAAGCCCGGATACCCATTTTATTCTCTTTTTTCCCGAACGAAAAACCAGGGGTGCCTTTTTCCACAATAAAGCAGCTAATCCCACGGGGACCTTTCTTGCGATTGGTCACGGCCATCACTGAATAAATTTCGGCTTCTCCGCCATTGGTAATCCATTGTTTGGTGCCGTTAATCACATATTCATTGCCATCTAATACGGCGGTGGTTTCCATCCCGGCCACATCACTACCGGCATTGGCTTCGGTCAAACCATAAGCCGCCAGTTTTTTACCGGAAGCAATTTGCGGCAAATATTTTTTCTTTTGTTCTTCCGATCCGAGCACCAATATAGGCATACAGCCAAGTCCCGAGGCAGCATAACTAACAGCCACACCGCTGCAAGCCCTGGAAAGTTCTTCGACGACTAAACATTGCTCAAGAACTCCGCCACCCATTCCACCATATTCTTCCGGAAGATATACCCCAAAAAGGTCAGCATCGGCAAGTATTCTCATTAAATCCCAGGGGAATTCGCCTTTTTCATCAAGTTCCAACGCTCTGGGAGCTACTTTTTCATCGGCGATTCGCCGAGCTAAATCTTTAATCATTTGTTGTTCTTCTGTCAAAAAATAATCCAAAATATTGCCCTCCTTAAAAAAATGTAAAATTATGGAACTTTAATATTACCAAATTTCTTTTAAAGTCTAACATAAGCAAATCGGGCTTGTCAAGCACGCTTATTAAGCACACTTGATTTATCAAGCGCGTCCACCTTCATTTCATCCCGGACAGCCCTTTAACAATATCATGCAGTTGAACAATACCGATGGGATAGCCGGCGTCATCAATGACCGGTAAAACGGTAATATTCTTTTCTTCCATCACATGCATGGCTTCGGCTGCCATTTTATCTTTGGTAATGGTACGAGGCCGCCGGGTCATTACCTCTTTGATAGGTAATGTCAACGGATTCTCATATTTCTCTAAAATCCGCCGTAAGTCGCCATCGGTAACAATACCAGCCAGTAAACCCTGATCATCGACAGCAATCGCCGCTCCATGATTGCCATGAGACGCCATGGTAATGACCGCATCGCGGATTGTTTTATCCTGATAAATCAAAGGATTTTTATCACCGGTATACATTAATCTTTCAACGGTTAATAATAATTTTCTGCCTAAAGCGCCTCCAGGATGGAACAAGGCGAAATCCTCGGCCGTAAAATGTCTGGCCTCTAAAAGTGTGACTGCCAGCGCATCCCCCATAGCTAAATGGGTTGTGGTACTTGCGGTTGGCGCCAATCCTAAAATACACGCCTCCCGTTCCACTTTAATCTCCAAAACGATATCACTATTCTTGGCTAAAACAGAGTTTCGGGAACCGGTCATGCTGATAATCGGGGCTCCTAATATTTTTAAGGTTGGAAGAATGGCTAAAATCTCATTCGTTTCTCCACTTGCCGAAATAGCAATTAATACATCCTGTGGAGTTACCATGCCCAAATCTCCATGGATCGCTTCCGCCGGATGCAAGAAAAAAGATGGAGTTCCCGTACTGGCAAGCGTGGCGGATATTTTTCTGCCAATGTGCCCCGATTTCCCCATTCCGGTGACAATGACGCGCCCATTACAATTTAAAATCAAATCGACGGCCTGAATAAATTCTTCTCCCAATGTTTCAATTTGAGCCAAAATTGTATCGGCTTCGATTTTTAAAACTTCCCTTGCTTGCTGCAGATAGGTATGCTTTTCAGTGGCCAACATTCTTATTGAATCTCCCCTTTTGATGTTGTTTGATTTGAATGAAAATGATTGGAATATAACTCTAAGGCTTCTCCCCATCTTTTCTCATGCTTTAAAAACAATTCAATAATTTCTCTGATGGCGCCGGACCCTCCAACTGCTGTAGTGATGTAATCGGCCCTTTGTTTTATTTCCGAAGTGCCATTCCTGACGGTGCAGGTGAAAGCAGCCCTTTGGAATGGCCCCCAGTCATTGAGATCATCCCCGATATACATGACATTTTCCCAGCCCAATTCGAGCTTTGCAAGTAATTCTTCAATAGCCTCGAACTTATCGGTAATTCCCTGCATCAAATGAGGAATATGCAACTCCCGGGCCCGCCGCTCCACAATATCGGAAGTACGGCCGGTAACCCAGGCGACCGGATAGCCTAATTTCACCAGGATATTGATGCCCAAACCGTCCTGGGCGTTAAACATTTTTGCTTCAAAGCCATTCGTACCAAGGATGATACTACCGTCGGTCAAGACACCGTCAACGTCCATGGCGATGAAGCGAATTTGCCCCGGAATCAGCTTTTTAAATTTATTCATTTGGAATAACCTTGTGGATCTGCACTAATGTCTGCAATAACGGCTTTAGTTTGGAAAGTTCCAACATGTTGGGACCATCGGATTTCCCATGATCGGGATCATCATGAACTTCCAGGAATAAGCCGTCTACTCCAGTAGCTACCGCTGCCCGGCAAAGATAAGGAACAAAGCGCCGGTTTCCCCCGGAAGATTTGCCAAGACCGCCTGGTTCCTGAACACTATGAGTTCCGTCAAAAATTACCGGCACGCCGAAGGAACGCATAATCGGCAACGCTCTCATATCCACCACCAACTGATGATAGCCGAAAGAAACTCCCCGTTCCGTAAGCAAAAGCTGGCGGTTACCGGCGGCATATACTTTTTCGATAACATTTCGCATGTCTTCAGGAGCACTGAATTGTCCTTTTTTTATATTAATAATCTTTCCGGTCCGGGCGGCTTCCATCACTAAATCGGTCTGGCGCGATAAAAAAGCCGGTATTTGAATAATATCAAGTACCTCCGCCGCTGCGGCTATCTGACTTAAGTCATGGACATCCGATAATACCGGTACTTCCAATTCTTCCTTGACTTTTTTTAAAATCTGCAGTCCGGCTTTTAAGCCCGGCCCCCGGAATGAATCTCCGGCCGTACGGTTTGCTTTGTCATAGGAAGCTTTAAAGACAAACTTCACACCGACCTCGGAAGTAATCTTTTTTAACTCCCTGGCCATCATCATCACATGCTCCTGGGATTCAATCACACAAGGTCCGGCAATCAGTAATAATTCCGTTCCTAAAAGATCCACCAGTTTATATTCCATCGAGGAACCTCCTTTATTCTTTCGTAATTGTACGCTCTCAATTTTCAATGGCTTGTTTCCTTGCAATATCCTTCACTCGTTGAATAACGCTTTCATCGGAAACTTTAAAATCCAAGCTCAAAATGTAACAATTCAGTCCATAATGATGTAAAGAATCTGTCCACGGCTCCAGTTTGACTCCGTCTTTGGCGGTAATGATTAACTCTTTAAAACCACTTTCAGCTAAACCTTTGAACAAATCCGTAATTTCGGCTTCTTCCCAATGATAATGGTCAGGGTAAGCCTTAAAATAGCCCACTTCGGCGCCCATATTTTCCAGAGAAGCCAAAAATTGTCTTGGATTACCAATTCCCGTGATCGCACTGACCTTACGCCCCTTTAAAAAATCGACTGCCAATATGACCCGGCTTTCATAATCTCCGGTAGCAAATCCCGTTAATGGAATCAATTCCGATGTTTCTTCTGCTATCGTTGAGATGAATGCCTGCGGATGAATGGTCATGAGTTCACTGATCAGATTATTTTTATCTGATTCGCTAAGCTTGACGGTACGGGTTAACAAAATAATACCGGCTCTCTTTAAACTGGACAGAGGCTCCCGCAAAAAACCTCTTGGTAAGAGATGCCGATTGCTAAAAGGCTTGGACCCATCGATTAAAACAATATCTAAATCCCGGGCCAGCTTCCAATGTTGAAAACCATCGTCCAAAACAAATAAATCCACCGTGGAATCCAATGCTAAGACTTTCACCGCATTTTGATAACGTTCCCGTCCAACTGCGATCAAAGTATCCGGCAACAATTTGGCCAATAAAAAAGGCTCATCTCCGGTTTGAGCAGCCGACAGATTTTCTACATTAAGATGGCTGAAAATAAAACCTTCTTTTTCATAAGTTCCCCCATACCCCCGGGTCAAAATGGCCGGATGAAACCCTGCAGCTTTCAAAAACTTCACCAGCCAGATTACGGTAGGCGTTTTACCCGTACCTCCGGCCGTAATATTACCGACACTAACGACTGGAACGGGAAGCCCGTGGCGGCGGGTTATCCAAAATTGAAACCGTGAAAGCATCCAGTAAATCAACTCAAGACCACTAAGACCAATTAAAATTAGCCGAGCCCCCAGCCCCGATTCTTCACCATTGATGACCCGCATTAAATAAACTTGCCAGGCCGCGCTATTCATCCGACATTACCCCGTAGGAGATCTTCAATTAAGGCAATGGTGCGCTTGGTAGCGCCACGGTTTGCCAAAACTGCTTGTTTGGCTCTCATCGCCCTCTGTTGGTATTGATCTCGATTTTTCACCAGATCTAAAATGGTTTTGGTTAACTCGGCCGCATTTTGCACTGTGAAACCGGCATCCACTTCTTCCAGAAGACGCTTGCTTTCCAGAAAATTATCCATAAAAGGTCCATAAATGACTGGTTTTTCCTGGACAGCAGCTTCAAGCACATTATGTCCGGCTGTTCCTTTCATTGAAACCAAACTCCCGCCGACCAAAACTACGTCGGCTACGGCATAAGCAAGGCCCAGCTCCCCAAAGGTATCCAGCAAAAGAACTCTACATTCCCGGGCTTCTTGGGTAACCGAAGGACCGCTTACATTCGGATGAACAACTTTTCCGGTAGAGCGCCGGGCATAGGAAAAATGAGACTGTTCCAATAAAGCCGCCACTTCGTCAGCACGATTGGGGTGACGTGGCGCTATAATCAGATAAGCTCGTTCCGTTTTAAGTAAGTTACGATAGGCTTCAAGAACGATGGCTTCTTCTCCGGGGTGAGTGCTGGCTGCAGTGAACAGTAAAGTTTCTTTATTAAATCGATATTGCTGGCGGAAAGCATCCAACTGTTCGCCGCTAAATGCCGGATATTCCTGGTCAAACTTGGCGTTTCCCATTACCATAATGCGCTCAAGGGGTGCGCCAAGATTTCCAATCCGGTTGGCGTCGTTTACAGACTGCATCGCGAAAAGGTCGAATTGTTCCAAAACGATTTTCATAAAGCCCTTGAACTTTGAATAATTTTCATAGGATCGATTCCCGATCCGTCCATTCACGACTGCAATTTTAGTTCCGGCTTTTTTACAGTAATAAACGGCATTGGGCCAAATTTCACTTTCCACCATCACGAACAACAGCGGATGGATTTGGTTGATAAATCTCTTCATCAAGAAGGGAAATTCCATTGGAAAGTAAGTCACGAGCGCCTGGTCACCCATTTTTTCCTTAGCAATCTGCTGACCAGTCGGAGTGGTGGTGGTTAAAACAATTTGATAATCGGGATACAGCTTTTTAAGCTCTCTGATAATACTCTCCGCAATAAAAGTTTCTCCGACAGAAACCGCTTGAACCCATATTACTTGTTTTCCCTCTAACTCTGCTTTTTGAAGACGTGACACATTAAAAAAATAAGATAATACCGGCCTTCGGAGCGCCAGGTTCCGTATGATAAAAAAAGGCGTAGCTAGTATAAGAATAGGACATGCGATAATATTATAGATGAAATATGCTATTTTCCGCTTTGCCACTGTTTTAATACCTCTTCTGCTTTTCGGTTGGTTTCATGCATTGCATCTTGTAAACGCTTTTTCTCGATCTCCATATTTTCCTCAGTCAATTTGACAGTTACTTTCAAAGGTGTTCCAAAATATACCACACACCGGGAAAACGGT
>DNPQ01000131.1:5590-9548 GCA_003501335.1 Bacillota bacterium | reverse complement strand
GAAATCCTCCCCCAACACCAAACATGCCTGTTAAAAAACCAATGAATGCACCCAGCAAAATCAAACCCGGCCATCCGACGTTCATCCCGGCCATCGATAGATGTATTTGCCACATATGTATGATTACTCCTTCATCTCCAGATGTGCTGCCGCTACTTTAAAGGCCTTCGGAGGCGCCAAAACATTCGGGCTGCCGCCCACAATTTTAGCAGCATCTTTCAAAGCCTCTTCAATTGATTGGCCAATGCCTATATCCAACCATCAAACCGGTTTTACCTTGTCGGATAAGCCTCGCAGCGGAATCGTTCTTGTTAGCGATGACAATCCCCTTCAATCAAAACAAGTAACTACGCCGAGAATAGTTTATGGATTTACTACCATTTCTTTAATATCGTTGAAAATGCGCCATTTCAGCCACCTTTCGAAGCTTTTCCCACGAGTGCTCAAAAAATCGTTGATAAGCGGCGCAAAAATAGTTCAAAACCGGCTTTTCATCACGAAACGGCTCACGATACCGGCGGCAGCCGCCCTGACATAAATCATACCATTGACAACTCTTACATTGCGGAGCAAGAGGCTTTGAACTCTCGATGAATTGCTGGGCCAAAGAAGTTTCCTTTAATGTCGCGAAGTCACTTATAGTAATGTTCCCCAAACACCACTTATCACTCGCATAGAAGTCGCAAGGATACACATTGCCATTACCTTCAATCACAAAACTGACCGCGCAACTGCCAGAAAGCCCGCATACTTCCGGGGGATAACCCTGGATCATCTCCACATAATTATCGAACATCTGAATGCTGAAGAAATCTCCCTGTGTTACATCCTGATACCAAAGTTCAAAAAGGTTGATCAAAAAGTGATCGTAATCATTAGGTCTTAAAGAGTGTGGATAAGTGCCAGGCTCTTCCGCCAAGGGATCCAGGCAAGGAATGAATTGCAAATAGCGAAACCCTTGCCGCTTAAAAAATTGATAAACTTTAGCCGGATGACGGGCTACCTGCCGGTTTACCACTGTTAAAATGTTAAACTCCACTTGATAGCGTCTAAAAAGCCGCGCTGTATTTAATACTCGGTTAAAAGTCCCTTTTCCGTTTGCATCGAGGCGCTGAGTGTCGTGAATCTCCTTAGGGCCGTCCAATGATAAGCCAACTAAAAAATGATTCTCGCTTAAAAATTTGGCCCATTCTTCAGTGATAAGTATGCCGTTGGTTTGTAGTGTATTGAAAATTTGAATATTCTTTTGATTATACTTTTTTTGCAATTTAATCAACAGCCGATAAAAGTCCAAACCCGCCAAAGTAGGCTCACCGCCTTGAAAGCCGAAGGTACAAACATGATCACCGTAACTCAAGGCTTTCTTAACCAAATTCTCCAGTAAAACCGGGCTCATCAGACCAAAATTTTGAATAGTCCGGCTTTCCGCTATGGACTGGTAAAAGCAATACCGACAGCGTAGATTGCATAAACTGGAAGCTGGTTTGATCAGTAGGGTTAATGGCGGCATTTTTATCTCCTAACTTAGTCCTAATCGCCCGCCTGACGATTGCCAGGCCAAACGAATCCTAAAAATGAAATGATTTGAACCTTACCTTCCTAATAAATAAATTGATTTATTTCTCTAATATAATTCCCGGGCCATATGGCACAAGAGAAACCATTATATAGGGACATGTACAATTATCTTTTGTTCCCTTGGAAAACGCCCATATTTTCTTACACATATCTTTAATTACCGGCTGTAATGATTTTTCATTAATTAAATTTTTTAATTCCAGTGGATCATTTTCCAGGTCATAAAGTTCATCATAAGCAAACCCATTATAAACATACTTCCATTTTTTATTCCAAACCGCACGTTGGATGCCATAGAGTTCATTGCCGTTTGTCTGGGTATACATTTCCGTCCGCCAATTTTCAGCTTTTTCGTTGTAGAGAAAAGGTACCAGTGAACGTCCTAAATAATTTACTTCGGATTTTACACCTGCAAGCTCCATAATGGTGGGTGCAAAATCAGCCAGTGAAACTAATTCATCATTACAAATTCCACCGTTGATATCTGCACCGCCAATAGCCGCACAAATATTATAGGCTTCTCTGAAACAGGGCAACCCTTTGGCCCAAAGGCCGTGCGCGCCAAGATAATCGCCATGATCAGTCAAATAAATGATAATTGTATTATCAGCAATCCCTTTTTTATTGACGGCATCGAGTAATTTTCCAAATAAATGATCTTCATATGAACAGAAAGCCAAATAATGACGTAGGGATTCAATATGTTCCTCTTCGGTTAAATCAAACCTTTCTTTGGTTCTTCGATATAATTCGGGCTTATCTTCCATTTCATCATAAAAGCTTTCTGGCAAATGAATGTCGTTAACATTATACATATCGATGAATTCTTGGGGTGGACAATAGGGATCATGAGGCCCAGTAGCTCCAACATACATAAAGAAAGGTTGGCTATTGTTATAGTTTTCAATGACTTCGCAAGCTAAATTGACGCTATCCGTATCCCCAAAGGGATTTTCATCACTTCCGAATTGATAATAGGTCGGGTAACCTTCTTTGATAATCCGTCCGAAATCTTTGGGCTCATTTTCTCCGTCGATCTTAACTTTTCCTGAGTAAACATGTTCCCAATCATTAGCCTTTGGTAAATTTTCCTTTAATATCCTGCCATAGTTTGATATATATTCCCGAAGCACAACATCGAATCCTCTGTCAAGCGGTCCTTCATAAGCACTTACATGCCACTTTCCCGAAAAATATGTATTGTATCCCGCTTTTTGTAATTCTTCTGGAAACATAACAATACTATCATATACGCCTCTTGAAAGAGCATTATCAATTTCAACATTATTCCACACACCATGTTGCGAGGGATATAATCCGGTAAAAAAAGTGGCTCTACTCGGGCAACAATGCGGAGCGGGACAATAACTCTCGGTAAAATGAACGGCCTTTTTTAAAAATTTATCTATATTTGGGGTCTTTGCAATATGATCAGGGTTAATCGTAGCAGCATTTTGTTGATCTGTCATAAAAATAAGTATATTGGGTCTGTTCTTCATCCGAAATTCTCCTCTTTAGAAAGAATTAATTTACCACCACCGGATTAAATCGGTTACCTCATTTCTTAACTTGATAAAATCCAATGAAGCAACGTTACGAGGCCTTTCTAAGTCACAATTCAAAATCGTTTTTACTTTGGTGGGTTTATTGGTAAGAACCATAATACGTTCTGCAAGGTAAACCGCTTCCTCAACATTATGGGTTATAAATATAATGGTTGTACCAATTTTTTTCCATAGCTTCACCAATTCGTCTTCCAGCTTAAAGCGCAAATCTAAATCAAGCTGTCCATATGGCTCATCCATTAAAAGAAGTTCGGGGTATGTTGCAAAAGCTCTTGCAATAACAGTTCTCTGCAGCATACTGATGGATAATTGTTTTGGATAGTAATTTCTATATTCTGTTAAACCAACTACTTCCAACATTTCATCAACCCGTTCTTTTTTTACTTTTTCAGGAATTTTTTTAAATTTTAGACCAAATCGGATATTTTGTTCAACAGTCAGCCAAGGCATCGCTGAAGTTTCTTGGATAATATAAGATATATTGTTCTTTTTACAATCAATTGTCTCACCATCAAAGAGGATATCCCCGGAGGTAATATTAAAAATCTTAGTTAAACAATTGAGGAAAGTGGTTTTACCACAACCTGTGGGACCTACAATACATAGAAACTCACCTTCCATTACATCAAAGGAGATATCATCTAACACCAATAAATCTCCGAAAGACTTGGTAAGATTTTTAGCTTGAACTTTTATATTATTTAAAGCTTCCATATATCTCGCCTCTCACCTTAATTTATGCACAATACTGCTAATTTCTTGTCTCAGCTCTAAAAATTGCGGATCCACGTAACTTCTCGGCCTGGGTAGATTAA
>DNPQ01000131.1:0-5217 GCA_003501335.1 Bacillota bacterium | reverse complement strand
CCGTTTCTCGGTATTACTGATTCTGAGCACTTCATCCTGCATTAAATATCGGGTCTGTGCATCAAGAGCTCCAAATGGTTCATCCATGAGCATCACTTTAGGTTCATTGCAATAAGCTCTGGCAATACCCACACGCTGTTTCATACCTCCGGATAACTTTACCGGGTAGGTATCTTCAAAGCCTTTTAATCCAACAAGTTCTATATAATATTTTGCTCTTTCCTGGCGCTCTTTTTGGGCAATGCCACGTGCTTTTGGCCCAAACTCTACATTTCCTAAAACTGTAAGCCAAGGAAAAAGTAATATATTTTGATAGACAACCCCGCGTTCGGGTCCGGGTTTGGAAACCTCAGTGTCATTCGCAATAACTCGTCCCTTTGTTGGAGTTTCAAGTCCTGCAATGATATTTAACAAAGTTGTTTTACCGCATTGCCCGGGTCCAAATAATACTACAAATTCATTTTCTTCAATCGAGACATTAATATTCTGAAGAACTTGCATCGCCCCTTTATCGGATGAAAACTCCTTGTAAACCGATTCAGTTCGGACCATGGTTCTTATCTGCCCCGTACATTCCATTTGCATAGACTGGATTCAACCCCTCTCATTAACGTTACAATGATCAACCCTACAATTCCAATGAGTAATATACCGCCATATATTTGGGGCATGTTAACTGAATCCTGTCCCATAATAATAATCCAACCCAACCCTTCAGAGGATCTCACCAATTCGGCGGCGATCATTGTAGCCCATGAAACACCTAAACCGACTTGGAGGCCGGAGAATATTTGTGGAACAGCGCTTGGCAAAACTACTTTATGAAATAATTGTTTTTCTGTGGCGCCGAGCATTCGGGCCGCTCCTAATAAATTTTTATCCACACTGCGGACTCCATCTGCAACATTCGTCATAATGATAAGCAGTGTACCGATAAAGATAATAAAATACTTTGATTGTTCGGCAATACCAAACCATAGTATAGCCAAAGGAATCCAGGCAATTGAAGGAATTGGCCTGATCATTAAATAAAATGGTCTGATGATTGCTTCGCCAGTTTTTGTCCAGGCCATGGCAATTCCAAGTATAATACCAAAAATTGCTGCAAGAACATAACCCACCATGACTCGTGACATGCTCCAAAGAATGTGTCCCCAAATTGAATATGTTCCAATCGGTTCGTATGTACCATGGTAAAGAAATTTGAAGACATCAATCGGATTCGGTACAAGCATATTCATGCTTTTTAATCGAGAAGCAAAATACCAGATAATTATGAGTGTAACCAGACTGATTGCGCCCCAAATTATTTTATCGCGATTTTCATTTTCCATTTTTAATTTCCTTTCACAACTTTCTTTTCCAGCATTTCAAGTCCTATTGTTAGTAAAGCTCCAATTCCTCCGATAGTAATCATACCAACAATTACCAAATCAGGTCGTCCAAAGTTCCGCGCAACTTGAATCATATAACCAAGACCGCGTTCAGCGGCTATCAATTCAGCGGCAATAAGACCTAACCATGCCATACCAAAGGAAACCCGCAAACCGGTAAAAATATACGGTAAAGCGGATGGAATTGCAACGCTCCATAATATTTCAAAACTATTAGCGCCAAATATTTTAGCAACCCATACGTGTACCTCATTGGTTTGTTTAATACCGGTGTATACATTTACAACTGTCCCCACAAAAACGCCTATAAAAATAATGGCTGCTTTAGCGGTTAACCCAATCCCCAACCCGACCGTAAAAATTGGTATCCATGCGATTCCGGGAATTGTTCTTAAAAAGTCAAATACAGGTCTTATGATATAATCAATCCTTTTAAACCATGCCATTGCAATTCCAATTGGAAGGCCGACCAGGATTCCCACTATATAACCGGTTAAAGCAACAGTTAAACTAGCCCAGATATGTTCAAATAATGTTCCTCCATCGGGAACCGTTGAAAAAAGTTTGTTGATAAAGCTTTGCACTATAGTAAGTGGATTGGGCAGCATGGTTACGGGAAAAAGATTAAATACAGCAGTTACTAAGTACCATATTAATATGAATGCGCTAATCGACAAGATTGATATGGCAGGATATTTAAATTGGCCTTTCACTATAAAACCCCCCCAAAAAAATTCAGCTAAGACTACCGGGTAGGCAAATGCATCTTCAATAAAAGTAGTAAATTTGAAATTTGGGTCTAAGTTCTGGATATCCAGAACTTAGACCCAACAGTACATTTATTTTTCCGCTTTTAACTGTTTAATTGCATCTTTAACAACATCCAGTTTGATATTGGTATGCATTGCATCTAATACTTTTTTATCCATCGTTTTGTTATCAACCATAAATTTGACAAGACCAGTCATCCATACCCCGGTTTTTTTCTCAAAAGCATTCTTACTGTCAATATAACTATTCCAGCTACACTCTTCACGTACTCCGGCATCGGTAAAATCAGTTCTACCATTAAGTTTATAGAACTTTTTGGTCATTTCAACTTCATATTCCGGATTGGCATTTAATTTATCGGTTGCCCTATACCATGCTTTCATAAAGTCAACACAGTCTTTATAATTATGGGTATAAAACTTATCACTTACTAAAATTGCATCCTGTTGGCTCTTACCTTGCTGTTTCAGTCCGCCAACAATTTTATAGCCCTGGTCTCGTAATTTCTGTCCAGCAGCCGGAGATCCAATACAAGCTACGTCTCCATTACCAGCAATAAAGGCTGTATATATCTGCGATGTTTCCATGTGCACAAATTTAACATCCTTCATTCCCAAACCAAATAGTTTTATGTAGTCCAGCGCCATATAATGGCTAATGTTTCCGATGGTTCCCAGAATTGTTTTGCCTTTAAGAGTCGCTTTGCTACCAATAACCTCCGGATATTTAGGAAGATGAGAACCAGCTTTTGCAATATCACTATCAGGGCGTACCATAATCCAAGCACCATCCATAACAAATTCAACATCAGCGATGAGTTTGGCATTATATGTTGGGACAGCAATCATTCCTCCAGCCCCGATTGTACCTATATCCCATTGCCCCGCTCCAAGCGCCTCGGCCATAGGCCCGCCCGAAGGAAAATTAATAACTTCTAATTCAAACCCATACTTTTCATCTAACTTTTCATCTTTAATGACTTGCAAAGGAACACTTAAATAGTAGGCCATGGCTCCAACACGGATTTTAGTTGGTTTTGCGGCTGCAATTGTGTAATTTAGCCCTCCCACAAAGACCGTCATAGCCATCATAAAAATCAATAACAATACCCACCTTTTCATTCTGCCTTTTTTCATTAAACTCTCCATTTTTTCCTCCTCGATTTATTTTTATCTATCCAGGAACTTCCTGTAAGATACATCATTATGTTGACTCGTGTCAACATCGGGTGAATATAACACCCGTCATTCTTAGATTTGTAACCGAACTGTAATGACTTTATGTATAAAATTTCTAATTAAGTTTTTCCTAAAAAGATTACAAGCCTATATCAATATTGAAAGCAGCGTATGAAATCAGCAGGGAAAATGCGTGAAAATATGAATAAAGTCAGAAAACCGTTCATTTGAAGACCGAATATGTATCGAAAATTCGAACACCAAATTCCATTGAAAAACTTCATCTGCCTAAACTCGCATCAATATTATTTTCGGTTGAATCTCTTAAAATTAATTGTGGCTCAATTATTGTATTATTAGCTTTTTTGCCATTTATTTTATCCAACATTACATTGAGCATTATTTCACCTAATTGATTCACGAACATATCAATAGTTGTTAAACTAGGTATCGAAATCCTGGAAATTTCACTATTATCAAATCCAGTTACAACAACGTCATCGGGGACCTTTAATCCCAATTCATACATTGCTCTTAAAACACCTATTGCGGCTGTATCGTTGCCGCATAAATACGCCGTAGGGTGTTCATCATAGCTAAAATTTTCTTTAACAACTTCACGAGCCATGCTTGCATTTGTGATATTATAAATAATATTAATATGCTTTGAATCCAAATGATTGGCTTTAATTTCATCGAAAAACCCATGTGTCCTTTGATCAATGTATTTATATTTTGCTGCCGGACAATTCGATATGTAGGCGATTTTAGTATGCCCCTTTGCAATAATATATCTTACCAATTTTCTCATTGCAGTATAAACATCAATCTTTATTTCCGAAATACTTTCGTTTAAATTGTTCCATTCCATATTTGTCAATGTCACGGTTGGTATATTCATATTTGCTATTTTATTAATTTGTTCAGGGGCAAGTTTATTTGTTACAATGAATACACCATTCACCTGATAACTACATATTTTCTCAATATAGTTGGAATCATCAATTACATTACAAAAGAGCATTGTATAACCCTTTTGATATGCCAACTTTGTTGTCCGATATACGAGTTCTGAATGAAACGAATTTCTAATTTCGTTACAAATCATTACTAATTGGTTGGATGTTTTAATCCGAAGACTTTTTGCTATAAGATTCGGACGATAATTGAGCGCTTTAATAGCTTTTGCAATTTTTTCCTCTTTTTCTTCACTGACATATCCACTTTTATTTACAAAATACGAAACAGAAGTAGAAGAAACCCCAGCTAATTTGGCAACATCTTTCCTAGTTATCATCAAAAAGCCTCAACTATTAATTTTTACATAGCTAACAAATAACAATTTAAACGTTGATTTAAGAAATCATTTTTTAAATCTACAACCCTCGAAAGGGTATTCAAACTTGTAAGTTAAAAATGGTCAAGTAATATTTATTAAATACCACTAACTATATTTTAACAATTATATTGATACGTGTCAACATAATAAAAATAATTAGGATGCCGAGGTTTCCAAAAAATCACCATTCCTCATGCAGCACATAAAATTAATATGTACTATATAATAATGAACCTTATTCCATTAAAACTAAAAAATCAATTCCTCAAATGGTCTTATTAACACAATTAGGGCGATGAACCTTTCCATAGTCATCTCTAAGAAGGCCGATTAACCCTCAAGTAACCCGAGAAATGGCCTAAAGCCTTCTATCCAATGTTCTACTGCATAAACATTCCTAATACGAAGCAAGCATCATCATAGCTCTTAGAAATTTGATTTTCCCACTCATTTATTCCTAAATATTTATCCCGGTTAAAAATGATCTTTATTTCAATATCAAAATCAATTCCAATACCAACATGAGCCAATAAAT
>DNPQ01000108.1 GCA_003501335.1 Bacillota bacterium | reverse complement strand
TCTTGGCTTTGAAGGTCACCGACTGCTTGGCCGATAAGTACAGCGAGGTTTTGGATTCCAGGGAAATGTCCTTAACCCCTTGAAGGGTCACTTTTTTATTACCATTGACGGTAACGCCGTCGGTTTGATTCAGGTACACATAAACTTCTTTATTCTTGTTTTCATTCACAGTCAGGTTAATAGCCTCCGGGGCAAAATGGACCTCTTTCAAATTCTTGGTCCGCAAATATTTATGGCCCGGATCTTGGGTGCGGTCGCTGCCTTTTTCTTTCTTACGGTAGGAAGTCAAGACGATGGCTTCTTCCTCCCGGAGGCTTGGAAAATAAACGGCGACCGTATCACCGGTTTCCGGCATACAATACCAACCGGTGTTGCTGGCGGCCCCATAAAAAGTGCCCAGGGGAAACTGGCAGACCTTGGAGGTTTTGGGGCCATCCAGCGCTAGGCTGGCCTTAACACGGTCCTTTTCGGTTCCCGTCACGGTTCCCTCCAGGGAAACCCCGGCGATAGCCGGGTTAAGCATGAAGTTTTGGGTTAAACCGTTTTCCCTCGCCAATGTATAGGTAAATTGCAAATGGCTGCCGTCCAGCTTTCCTTCGACCGCCTTCACCCGCAAATTTTGCTTATGCTCCGAATCCTCCAGTTCTTCCCCTACCTGAAAAATTTCCCCGGTTTTCCAGTAGTATTCAGTGAAGTCCGCCTCCCGGATTTTGGAGTTTTTGCTGGCCTGGGCCTTTCTATAGTCCTCAATCCCCTTGTCCATCTCTAAAAAATTTAAGGCGTGCTGTTTACTATTGACCCTAGGAACTCCAAAGGAAAACCGGGGTTTATCGGCCGTGGCATCCGCGATCAAACCGCTGTTAAAATGCGACGCCAGCCGTTTAAAAAATCCCCAGTCGGTTTCCTTGTATTGGAGGAGAAAATGGCCGGTAGTTTGGGGATCTTCATTGTATAAAAAGTTCCCGGAATCGATAATGCTGCCGATTAAGTCCCGGTATTGCATGAACGCATCCGGAAAAGAACGGTCCCGGGTGGAGGCATCCAATGCATAGGTGTAAGAAATCCCTTCCACGGCAATGAGGTAATGATGCTCAACGCGGTCGTAATTCAGTTCAATATGGGTGAGCAACCCTTGAAAGATACACTGGGAACCGGATTTTTCCCCACGGCAATTTACCTTCAGGGCCGGAAGAGACTTTAAAATTTCCTGATATTGGGAAAAATTTTCCTCCTTAACCAGCCGGGTAAATTTGAGCCTGGCATGATCGTTAAATTGTTGAGTGATCTCGATGGTCAGCAAATGCTCAGCTTTTAATGTAAACCCGGTAAATTCGATCTCAATCTCCGCCGAAGTATACACTTTCAGTCCCTCCTTGCCCCTTTGCGTCAGCTTGTAGAACGTTTCGTAATAAAATACAAATGAAAATAAGCCAAGAAACGTTCTGCGTAAGGGAAACGTCTTATTTATAAGACGTTTTACTAGTTTGCCTTAAATTGCGAACCCTTGATATCCACATCGCCGTTCATGGTAATGCTGCTCTTCTGGCAGCTCATGACGATGTTTTTCGCCGCTTCCAGCGTGATATTCCCATTGGTGGAATTGAGATACAAATCATTTTGGGCGACTACTTTAATTTGGTTTTCGCTGTGGATTTCAATGGCGTCATCCTGGTTCAGCCTGATCCACACCTTTTTGGTATCGGTGGCCTTGTTATTCTCATACTGATACACAGTGATCACAATTTCTTTGTCGCTGAACATGATTTCCTTCCCAAATTTGGTGCGGAAATACTTGACATTGGGATCGGAGAGCCGGCTGTCGTTTTGTTTCCCCTGGCGGACCGCAGTCAGCACAAAAGCGTCGCCCGGATTTTCAGTGGGAAAATACAACTGGACATAATCGTCTTTTTCCGGCATGCAATATAAACCGGTATTGCCTTCCGCCGTATGCAAAGCCGCCACTTGAAACCAGGTTGCGTCCTCCGCTTTCACTTCGGGAAAATCACTATCGAGCTTAATTTTGACCCGGTCTTTGACACTTTTTTCATTGGCATTTTTAGCGTCTTCGCCGCCAACTTCCATAATGGTCCCACCCACCGCTATCCCGGCCAAATCCGGGTTGGAAATCCATCCCTGTTCAATCTGGGGTGTTAAAATATAGGTGATAGTGATCTCGCTTTTTTTAATCTCCAGCGTCGAGCGGCGGATATAAAGCGGTTGAAACTTCTCCTCACTGTCAACCGAGTCCAGTTTCAAAGCGACGCATTGTCCAAGCTCACACCAAAGATGGTTTTTATCGGAAACCGTTTCATAGTAAAAGCCGCTAACTTCCTTCGCGTCGGCATGAAGATAATCGAGGATTCGATTGTGAATGCAATAATGGGGATCCAAATCGTGAAGTTTGGGAAGCCCTTTCATTTGTTCCTGATTATACTGATTGTCCGCGCAAGAAAATAGATCAAAACGCGGCATATCCGCGATGGGATTGGCGATTAATACCAGCCCATAATTGGAGGCCAGCCGCTTGAAGAACTGCCAGTCGCTCTCCCGGTGCTGGACGACGACCCCCCCTAACACAGAATCATCGGTCATGTCACACAACCCGTTATACTGGTCCAGTTTGGCGGCAATTAACTCTTTAACCTTCATTTTTTTATTTTGATAGGTATAGGTCGGTTCAATACCCAGATCCAGTTGGCAGGTATAGGATTTCCCCGTGACTTCCAAATTGTAATGCCCGCCCCAACTGCTGGAATGATCGACCCCGATTTGCGTGACCAGCCCTTTAAATAAAATATTTTTCCCGGCCGATGCTCCTTTTAGCACATCTTTCGCTTTGGTTACCGATACTTCAATTTCGGTTTCCGTATCGGCCGCATCGATATAGTCATTCTTTTTATCCTCGGCGATTTCATAGGTGAATTGAATGACGGCGTGATCATTGATACAGTTGGTAAGGATTACTGATTGTACTTTGTTTTTATCCAGCGTTTCTGAACCTAACTTCAATGTAATTTCGTTATAAGAGATTGAAAACGGTTGTTGCCCCATATAGATCTCCTCCTCCCATTTTGATTGATCATCCTACACGTCATAATAATCTTCGGTCCGGATGTACCGAACTCCCTTTATTGCATTGGCTTCACAGATTTCCTTCAGCCACTCGCTGATGATAATTTTCCGGCTTGATAAGCCCTTGGCCCGGAAAATATCCAGCTTTCCGACCGGCCCCGGCCGCAGGCAAAACCCGCCGCTGATCCGGATGCCGCCCGGTATTTTGGGGTCGGGTCCATACTCGCTGTTCCGGTAATCAAAGCAATCGCACAAAGGCGGCGCCACATAAAAATACAAATAGGGTCCGTTCGGGCATTCCAAGATGGCTTCCCGGAAATAAATCCTTCCCGAGGCCTTTTGCTCCAAAATCCCCTTGAAATCATTGGATACCAAAGGAATTTTCCGGTTTAAAAAATCCGCCTTATCTTTGGGTGGAGCATATTTAACCGGAATATCCAGCGTGGTGTCCGGTATATGAAAGACATCGCCCAGGACCATCCACTGCCGTTCCGCCGGGTTCAGATTCATTGGGCCCAAAAAAATTTTGGATTCCGATTCCAAGTCTTCTTCGAGCAGATAATAAGGCAACATGTCATGACTCCTCCATCGATTGATTGCCGGTCCCGCCGGTTCGAATCCCTCATGCTCCCAAAACTCAGTCAATGTCTCACGCCACTATCGATCTATACCTGCAGGGACTTACCATAAGCCTTCATTAAAAGGTTGTCCATGGTGGGACAGTCCCCTTTAAGTCTCCGGCAAACTTCGCCAATATTCCTTTGGATGTTTTATATACTTCCGGCTCCCCATCCGGCATATCTTCAAGCTTTTTCACCAATTTTCGGGTTTCAATATTGTAATACTTGATGGATTCTTTGATCTTCTTTCCATGCCGGTCAAAATAAACTTTGGAAACGACTGATACATTGCCCGCGCAAAAAGTCGAATAGTCTTGTGAAATATAGGCCAGAGTTCCATTCTTACGATAGCCATACCACGAATAACAAAAATAATCTCCAGTCGGCGTGCCTTGACAAATACTAACCGAAGACAATCTTTTCCCGATGAAATAGAAATCTGCTTCATCATTGTATTGAATATCTTTTTTAGGGTTACAAACTTT
>DNPQ01000282.1 GCA_003501335.1 Bacillota bacterium | reverse complement strand
GACGGTCCCGACCCCATTTATACTTCGCAGATTTTAAAAATATTAAAAAAGAATCATATCCCGGCAACTTTTTTTCTGGTAGGAAAAAATGCCCAAAAATATCCGAAATTAGTGCAAGAAGAAATGAAAAGCGGCTATCAAATCGGGAATCACACTTTTTCCCACCCGCATTTAAACACTCTGTCGGAGGCGCAAATCAGTCTCCAACTGGTCAAGACCGATCAGATCATTCAAAAAATCACCGGCCAAAAACCATTGTTTCTTCGGACTCCTTATGAAGAACTCAATGAAAACATTTTAAATATTGCTCACTCCGATCATAAACAAATCATCTTATCCACCCTAACCCTGGAGCACCAGCTCTCCAAAACGCCGAAAGCCAAGGCTGAGCGTGTCATGGGCATGGTTTTCCCGGGGGCGATTATTCTTGCTCATGACGGCCGCCTGAACCGTCATTCGACAGTGAAAGCTTTACCATACCTTATCCGGGGCTTGCAGGCCAAGGGCTATCGTTTTGTATCCCTCCCTGAATTATTCCGTAAATAATCTCGGGCAGGTTTCTTAAAGTCCTCTATAAACGATTATTCTTTCATTCCGGAAGCTGAAATTCCAGCGATTCCCGCTATTTGGGCATATAATGATTCCGTGGCTGCTAAATCAATTTTATTCATTTCCTTAAAGCTTCGTTTTCCCATGGTCCGGGCAGCCTGTTCCATCTCCCGGGCACAACTTTGTAAATAACGATATAAATGAATGGCCCCTAAATCCGGATTGAATTTTCGAGCTGCTTCTCCTTGATAATAAACCAAACCGGTTGGCGGTTCCCAGGGAGTCGATTTGCTGACTTGAGTATGCGACACCGCCAGGATGGCTATGGTTCCAATCATCACCGCATCGGCTCCCAGAGCCAGACACTTCAAGAAATCACCCGGAGTGTATAATCCCCCTCCGATGATCAAAGAAATTTTACCAGTCAATTTTTGTTCTTTTAAAAATTGACTAGCGCGGCACAAGGCCGGTAAAGCCGGTAATCCGACATCATCCGATAAAATCGGTGGTACGGAATGGCTTCCTCCTTCAGTACCATCGATCACCACAATATCGATACCCCCATCAACTATCAAAGCCAGTTCTGCTTCTAAATGATGGGTTGCGCCAATTTTTACTGCAATCGGTATTCCCCCGCTAACGTCTTTTAACTGACAAATAAAATTCCTCCAGTCACTGGCATTTTCAATTTCAGTCAATCTGGATTCAATCAGCACATCCAGGCCTTCAATCATTGGTAATTCCCGCGCATATCGATGAATTACTTTGCTTCCCTTGATCCGAACCGGTGCTGATGACCACGCCCCATGTCCTAAAGAAATCTCAATCATATCCGCCTGCCGCAGCACAGCCTCGGATTTGCCCCAAAAGCCCCGGGAATACTGAAAAATAAATTTATCTGCCGCCGCCTTTTCTTCCTTCAAAAAAGGACCGCTTCCAGAATTAGCAGCCGTCCCAAATAGCGCCGAAGCCTTGGCCAAAGCGATTTTAGCCTGTACACTCAAAGCGCCGCCATAAGACATTCCGCCGATCAATATCGGGTTATTCAATCGTAAAGGTTTCCGGGCTGCGGGTCCTAATATGACTGAGCTATCAAAGGGGATTCCTGGTTCCAGCGGCCTATTGGATAAATAACAAGGCTGCAAAAGAATTTTATTCCACGAATAAAAATGAAGCGGTGTCCCAAAAGGTCGTTCCAATGCTTTTCCGGTTCGTGCTCTTAATTGACTTTCAAAATACACTTGCCAAGTTAGCTTAGAAAACAAATTCAACATTTCCAAAAAACGCGGTGATAACAACAATCCGGCTATTTCTCCACGTACTCTTTGATAACAAAAATAAATCATCATAAGAATTATAGCCGTCAGCAAGAATACGATGATGCCGATCATTATTACCAAGATTATCATATTGATTGTTCCCATTACTGCAATTTTATAAATTTCCATCCGGCGCCGGTTATCCGGAAAATATCAGGTGCTGTTCCATGTAAATCCCATCCATGCATCCATAAAGCCTCCTGAAAATAGCTTTTGCCAAAGCCTCTGAAAATACTCGGTAATTCTGCTAAAGTATATGTTTTGGCCTCTGCGATTGGGTATATAATAACAGCACATACTAATATAGAAATGAGGAAATGTCATGCATTCTAAACTTTCATGGGATCATAAAATGGGTTTTTATGCCTCTGGAGATTCCGGAGATCAAATCTTTATGGATGCAGGAACACCGGAAGGTGGTTCCGACTCCGGAGTAAGGCCAATGGAACTATTATTGCACGCCTTGGGCGGATGTACGGGGATGGATGTAGTATCGATTTTAAAAAAAATGCAGATTGATTTAGAGGATTTTTCAATTGAAATCAGCGGCGAACGCGCACCGGAACATCCTAAAAAATACACTGATATTCATCTTATTTTCAAAGTCATGGGTCCCAATATCGACCGGGATAAAGTGAATCGGGCTGTTGAATTATCTCAAACGAAATACTGTTCGATAGCCGCTTCATTAAATAGTAAGCTTACCTATGAAGTCCTGACAGAATAATGAAGAACGCCACCTTATCCATAAGTGGCGTTTCTTTCTAATGATTAAATGATTATCGGTAATTATTTCTGGGACGGAAACAATCCCTGCATAAAACTTCGCGATCCGGCTTAGGTTGGAAGGGTACCTGAGTTTGAGCTCCACATCGGGAACACACTGCGTTATAAAGAGTCTTTTCACCCTTAAACCCGCTACTGCTACTGCCGCTTCTTCCCCGGCTTCGATCATTGTTCTTTCTGGCTTGACGGCAATTTGGGCAACGTCCGGGTTCATTGGTAAACCCTTTTTCAGCATAGAAATCTTGTTCACTGGCTGTAAAAACAAACTCCTGATTACAATCTTTACAAACTAGCGTCTTGTCACTGGACATTCTTTCTTTCTCCTCCTCTTAAGCCTATCGGCAAAATTGGCGCATTGGCGCCAGTCTAATTAACTGGCTCAAGTTGGAGAGAAAGTAATTCAAATCTAGCCTAGTTAAATTCTGACAAAAAAATTATAGCACAAGTCGCTTCTTTCTTCAACCATTGAAACCCTGCGCAAAGAGAACATTTGCGCTCAATGAAAGTCTTATTTTCTCAAAACAACCAAAACTCAAAATTTACCAGCATTAACTTTCTTAGGCTTTGAATCTAAAATATGTGTTTGGCATTTTGACATTCCTGAACTAAATTCAAGGTTTCGCCAAACCTCTGGAAATGCACGATTTCCCGTACCCTTAAAAAGTTTAAGGTATCCTTTAAATCAGGATCATCGGTTAAATCGATCAACCATTGATAAGTAGCCCGGGCTTTTTGTTCAGCCGCCATATCCTCATGCAAATCAGCGACAGCATCTCCTTTTGTTTGAATATAGGCGGCAGTCCATGGATTGCCTGCGGCATCGGTATAAAACAAGGCTCGATCATGATCGGTATACCGAGCTCCTAAGTCCACGGCTTTTAACTCATCCACACAAGCATCTTTGGTAAGCTTATAAACTAAAGTTGCTATAATCTCTAAATGGGCCAATTCTTCGGTGCCAATATCATTTAAAACTCCTTTTGACTGTCCGGTCGGCATTGTATAGCGCTGATTTAGATAACGAAGCGCTGCGCCTAGTTCCCCATCGGGTCCGCCATATTGTGAAATTAAATACTTGGCCATTTTTAAATCCGCTTTGCCAACTTTAGCAGGATATTGTAATTTTTTTTCATAATGCCACATTCCATTCCCTCCATTATTTAATAATCAATTTCCCATGGCCAAGGTTCCTCTGTC
Organism: Bacillota bacterium; assembly: GCA_003501335.1. GTDB lineage: Bacteria > Bacillota > UBA4882 > UBA8346 > UBA8346 > UBA8346. Next base: position 3,172 of record DNPQ01000282.1, on the reverse strand, counting down.
CACCTCCAGCATGGTTGGTTGGCATTATCTCCAGCCATTAACGGCCCATAATTTGTCGAATACATATTTCGTAACCGTTCAGATTCCCGTGTTACCCTGGAAAACTCTGCTAACGCCCTTAAATCATTGGGATGGGTATTCAAATATAAATGAAAATCATACCCTGTAAATTCCAACGCCTGAAGATCATTCAACATTTTTAATTGTGCAGTATGCATTTAATAACCTCCTACTTAGAAATACTTTTAACCCTGTTTTCTCTTCCTCGGTTCAATCAGGGTAAAATAACCACTCGTGGATTTCTTTGACTTCATTGCCGGTTAAGGCAAGTTGGAAGACTATCAAAAATACTTTTACCTCCGACCGCCCAAAACTTCGTCAAGCTTTCGGATCGCAGGAAACCCGAGTGATGACTATTTACTATTTTCTACTTTGATAAACACGATATAGTTCGGGGAATACTGTTCCCATCATCAAAGCCTTCATGGGTTCCCAGCGGTTTGTGTAAAACTGAAACGGCACCTGTGCCTGTGCAAGTCGCATATACATTGGATTGCCGGTTTCCATATTAGAACCTCCTAACATGCTTTTGTCTTTAATTTATTCGTATACTATGACCTTGTATCCGGGCCATAGTCCCAAATTCGCCGGGATAAAAGCACAAATTGGTCATAGCCTCTTATATATGAACAGTCCTACCCATATAGAAGGGGCTATTGGAAATTTGCTCCACTAGGAAACAATAGTTAAAACTTATATAAAAAAACTTCACAAGTAAGATGCTTTCAACTTGGGATCCGTTCCCGAAATTATCTGAATTAAAATCTGGGGAGACTAAACCTTGCGCGGCAAAAAAATAAAGAAAGGAGGGTTTATCAATGAACAATTTTCTGAAAAGTCTATTAGGTTTAAACAAAAACGATCAGGAGAGCGGGTCTTTTGAAAACGCAATTTCCTGGGAACCCACAGAGCCGCGAACCAATGATACCTTAAACATTCAATACCGGGGATTACTAAAAGAATCGGGGGCGAACGAAGTGTATCTTCATTATGGTTTTGACAGTTGGAACCGTGCTGTCAGCACCATAAAGATGGATAAACAGGATGACGGCAATTTTCGCACTACCATAAAAGCCGAAGATGCCCATGAAATGAACTTATGTTTTAAAGACAGCGCTGATAATTGGGATAACAATAATGGATACAACTGGAATTTGCCATTGCAATAATTTATAAAATCAAAAAACATTAAAGTTCATGAATCAGTGAGGATGTCTCAAAGTTTTCAATACTTTGGGCAGCCTCTATTTTTTAATTTTTTTCCGTTTGAATAGAATCTTTTCCGGCATAATGATCTTTTCAACTTTGATGGCGCTATAATCGGCATCCCCGAGACAACGGCAACAATTATCACAAATTTTATTCGGATCAAGATCACAGATCTCGCATTCTCCGCAATCATTACACTCTTTGGAATTATCCAGCAAACATTCTTTAATCGTCATTTTAAAGGTCCATCCGTTTCGAGTTTTTCATTCATTATTCATTATTTATTTTCCACTTATTTTGATAAATTCCTTTCTAAGATATTCGTAAACGATGCAGGAGAACCCTATTCCTTAACGAATAAGCTTAAGAGGTGATTCATTTAATGTTATTTGCAGCCTCTGTCCGTGTTACTTTTAAAAAAGCGCAACGGCGCCTTGATATTATTGTAGAAGCCGAAAACCTGGAAAGTGCCAAAGAAAAAGTATTAAAGCAGGCACGCAAAATTTATGCCCCCGGTAAAAAAGCTATTTACACAATTATCGGAACCATTAGCGAAACTGAGATCTATACTAATTTCCCTCAAACCAATGAAACCCCAAGCCCGGAATGAACGATTTTTTTAGTCTCCGTAATTTTTAGCCCCCGAAGATTCCATATTATAACAATATTTCCTTATATTAGACGAAGTATGGCAGCGTCTAGGCAATTTTATTCTTATCCTATTGCTCAAACGGTATCATAATCGTTCTGCAAAAAGCAATACTATAAAGGAGGCTAAGAATGAAAATTTGATTGGATGATGAAAATGCCTGAGAACTCCAAAATACCCGAAATTATAAAATTTGTAACCAAACACCCTGAAAGTACAGCCGGACGTCGTATCTGCCGGGAGATCCTAGGTGAAGCGGTGGAACGTTTTAACGAGGAATTCGCAATGGATCTGGAGGCAGGACTCAAAAGACATGACGATAATCAGATCAATACTTATTATAGTCTAGTGCGTTAAAAACCATTCCATAGTTAGACGCAGTCCTGTGTCGATACTGGTTTTCGGTTCCCAGCCAAGGCCAAGTTGAGCCTTACTGATATTAAATAAGCTATCCCGGATATCTCCGGAACGAGCCGGTAAAAATTGTGGCCTTACTTTACTTGCCGTTAATTTTTTAATTTGTTGAAATAGATCGTTGATGCTTATCTTTTGTCCGGAACCGATATTATAGATTTGATTATCGCCGGCCGTTAGAGATTTGCAAATCGCCCCAGCCACATCTTTGACAAATACAAAATCCCGGGTTTGTTCCCCATCCCCATAAATCAATAAAGGCTTATTTTTTAATAAGTTATCTGTAAAAATAGATACTACGCCACCTTCGCCGCCCGAGTCTTGCCTGGGTCCATAAACATTTGCAAAACGCAAAATGGTATAGCGTAAGGCATAGGTTTGAAAATAGACTTGTAAATAATGTTCGGGAGTATGTTTACTGATCCCATAAAAAGACATCGGCGCAATAGGATGGTCTTCCGAAATCGGAAGAAACTGCGGGCATCCATAAACGGCGGCTGAGGAAGGATAAATTACCTTTTGAATTCCATTCCTTTTAGCCGCTTCAAGAACTTTTAAGGTCCCCAAAATATTGGTCTCTAAGTCGGCAAGAGGCCGTACAAAGGACTCTGCTACATTAATCTGTGCTGCTAAGTGAATAATAAATTCGGGTTTTTCCATGGCGACAATTTCAGCAAAGCCTTCACTCAAAATGTCGGTTTGATAAAATCGCACTTCATTTAAAATATTTGAAGCTTTACCCGTAGATAAATTATCCACCACAACCAATTGATGATGGGGTAACAATTCTTCAAGTAAATTGGCGCCAATAAAACCGGCTCCACCTGTAACCAGAATCTT
>DNPQ01000555.1 GCA_003501335.1 Bacillota bacterium | reverse complement strand
TTTTCATAATTTAAAATCGCTAGTCCTCTATAGCCTTGTTTGCAATAAACGTTACCCAGATTATAATACAGATTGCCGTTTTCGTAACCGGAGGCGGAGATTTGGGTATATATCGCAGCGGCTTTATTATATTGGCCTTTTTCATACCATTGATTGGCTTGTTGAAAAAGAACCGTTTGCGGGGTTGCGTTGGGTTTGGCTTGTAAGGCCCAAGAGAAGCCCGGTAAACAAAGCAGGATCAAGAGAGAGCATATCAAGGTTAAATGGGTATTGATTGAAGCTTTTCCGATTTTCATGGAGTTACTCCTTTGTTTGGGAGAATGATAAGCATTTACAGATTGATAAGGAAAAGATGATTAAAATTTATCGAAAAAAGCAATGATTTGTTTTACTTTTTCTAAAAGTTGTATCGCTTCGTCCTGCTGGAATTGGAGGTGGGCGAAACGATGGGAATCATATTGTTCAAAAAAGGATTGAATCTCTTGTAAGATTTCCGGAGGCACACCTTTTTGGGAAAGAATGCCAACTACCGAACCAGTCATTCCCGCAGCAGCTAGCTCATATCTTTCGGCCAGAAACTCCCGGAGAATTTGATGTAATTGATCGAGAAAGTCGTCATAGCGGCCTTCTTCAGAAAGGTTTTGGACCGCGGCCATTTGTTCTTTGGCAAGATTACTGGAACGGAGAGCCCGGGCCCGGGGTGAATCCGACTGTAGAAATTGGGTATATTTCCGGTAAAAAATTGCCCCTAGTAATAGGAAAACCGCTATCAAATGCCAGATCCAAAAACATGGCATCTGCACCCATAGCTGGCCAGACGGATATATTGCGTCTAAATTCGGTTTGATGGAAGCTATGTTGGAATGGGCTAGGTCTGGAGTTGATGGATTCTGCTCGTCGTTTTTAAAATTGGCGTTTGCTTTTACAGAAATCGATAAAGCCGGGGACACAATGTGGTTGTATTTCCCGCTATTGGGATTAAAATAGGTAAAAGAAAACGGGCCTACTTGTTTAGCGTGTGTATCAACGGGAATTACAATTTGTTCAAAAATAACCCTGCCCGCGGTTTGTGAATCGGCCTTTTTTAGGGCGGGATATACTTTGAGACCGGTAGTATTTTTATTCAATAAAGGGGCAGATACAACCTGGAGATTGCCGGAACCCGAGATTGCCATCCGAATCGTAATGGGTTCACCTAATTTTACCTGATGAGGCGTAGCGGATACGTTAAGATAAAAATTGCCAACCCCACCCGAAAAATTTTCCGGCCGCCCCTGACTGGGTAGGTCAGAAACTCTTACCCGGATTGGATCGGTAGTTACATTTGTTGTGCGTTGTCTGCCGGTCGTCGTTGGGAGATAGAGAGTTTCATTAATGGGTCCGAGTTGCAAAGAACCTGTCTGTAAAGGGCTTAATAAGCAAGGAAATTTTATCACCTGGTAAGAACGGCCGTTGATTCGCAATTTCTGTTCCGAATAATTACCGTTTTTATCCAGCATAAATTCAGGTTGACTGAGCGTCGGCCAATCCACATTGTTGACCACAAGATTACCGACATAGAGAGTTACCGTAGCGGGAACTCTTTCACCAAGATAAAAATGATTTTTTGGAAGGGAACATTCCAAATATAAAGGTCCTTGAACTTGTGGAAGTTCGATTGATCCCAAAGCCTCATGGATAAATTTGTCTACAGTTAAAGAGTTATTGGGTTCCGCAGCTAAGGCTTTTTGGGGAGCATTCCAGCAATAAAAGGGAATACAGATTAAAATACAATAGATGATCCATATTTTGTGATGTATGTTGGTTGTCTTCATTATGATTCCTTCCTGCTTTGGGGTATTCTACCAGTCTTTACCGCTTGTAGGAGCCATATCCGGCATTAGCTTAGCTTTTAACTGTTCAGAATTTTGAGCATTCTGAAGCATATCATTGGCCTCTTGCTTTGGATCTTGTTTGGTCTGAGGTTTGTTCGCCATTTGCTGCAAATGAAGCACAGCCAGCTCGTAATTGTATTTGGCAGACTGATCCGATGCCTTGGCCAGCAGGGCTTTTTTATAATTGGTAACAGCGGAAGAGAATAATTTTACCGAAGTCTGGCTATCGACACCATCTGCGGAAGCTGCCTTAAAATAGGCATTCGCCATGTGATAATAGTAGGTATCGGCGTTTTTAAATTTGGGGATCGAGCCGGCCGATAACGAATTCTCTTTTGGAACACATTTGGTAAAGTTAATAATGGAACGTTCATAAAGGCTGGTTTGATAATAACAAAGTCCTAAGTTATGAGAAATAACCTTGGAAGTTGGGAGATCAACGGCCAAATCCTCATAGATAGTTTCCGCTTTCTCGTAATTATGACTCTTAAAAAATTGATTTGCGCGTGATACCTTAATGGACTGTCCCCAGACGGTCAATATCATATATCCAATGGCGGACACGAAGACCAATCCCAGGATCATGGATGCTATTATTTTTTTTGACATGAAGGAGCTTCCTCCTTTATTGGTGAATTAGGACGTTTGAAAAAAGGACGAATCAGATTTCTCATTAAGCCTATCCACTTGGTTCCTAAAGCCAGTTCGAAGAGAAAACAAATAAAAGCCAAAATCAAAGGAATATGATAACGCTCAATATACTGTTTCTGTTTTTGGCCGGTCAGCGCTGTGCGGTAATATTTCAATAACTTTTGACGGTACAATTCTTCAAGTCCCAGCGACATGCCATCGGCGCGGATATAGGAGCCTTTCCCGGCGGTTGCGATATTTTTCAGGATTGTTTCATTTAAAGCTGAGATTACTTGTTTGCCTGAACTGTCTTTGATATAGGTCATTTGACCGTTTTGATCTTTGATTGCGATGGGGACGCCCTTTGGGTTTCCAATGCCAATGGTATAAACAGAAATTCCCTCTTTGGAAGCATTTTGGGCTTCTTTGACCGGATCACCGTCATGATCTTCGCCGTCGGTGATTAATATTAGAATTTTGGTTCCAACTGCTGATTTAAAGGCTCTCCGGGCATTGTTAATCGCCGTGTTAATGGCGGTTCCTCCCCGGGGGATACTTTGAACATTTAAATTGTCCAAGGTAAGATTAAAAGCGGTATAATCCATAGTGAGCGGGCACTGTAAAAAACTGTCGCCGGCGAAGGCGATCAGGCCGACTCGGTTGCCTGGAATTTTGCCAAGGAAATCTTTCACAGCAAGTTTGGCCCTTTCCAAACGGTTGGGCTCTACATCACAGGCCAACATGCTTTTGGAAGTATCAAGGGCAATCATGATTTCCAAGCCTTGACTCTTCGGTTGCTGCAATTGATAACCCCACTCCGGACCCGATAGAGCTAGGATTAAAAAGAAAAGGCCGCACAAACGGAAAATCCATTTTTGATAACGCAATTGAATCAAGGATGGATCCATGATTTTGGCTAAACTAACCGGTGCCGCGAAAGCTTTGAGATCCCGCGAACTCCGAGAATGAGCCCTGATGTAAAAGAGGATCAGGAGCACAGGGAGTAACAACAGGGGTAAAAAGAAAGGGTTTGTAAATCTCATGGCAGTCTCCTAAAAATGGTGTTTCCCAAAATTGCCTCCAGAAACAGCAGGAACAATCCTAATAACAAAAACAGCGGATAGAGTTCTTGATACTCCTGATATTGAGGCGAGTTCAGGCTGGTCCGTTCCATTTTATTAATTCTTTCAAATATGGCAGTGAGCCCTTCGGTGCTAGTTGCCGGGAAATAACGGCCTCCGGTTTGGTTGGCAAGCCGGGTTAATAAATTTTCATCCAAATCAATCGGAATAGTCTGATAGGTGCGATGTCCCGTATTGTCTATGACCGGACAGGGAACAGGCCCGCCTTTGGTGCCTGCGCCTATGGTATAAACAACGATCCCTAAAGTTTTAGCGACTTTGGCTGCCGCTTCCGGTGTTACTTGTCCGGCGTTATTGACTCCATCCGTAAGCAATATAACGACTTTACTTTTCGCTTTGGATTCATGTAAACTACTGACCGAAGCGGCTAGGGCCGAACCAATGGCAGTTCCTTCTTCAACCATTCCGGATTGGATTTCGCTGAAACGGCTGAGGCACCAATCATGGTCCCAGGTCAAGGGAGAGAGAATATAGGGACGGCCCGAGAAAACAACCAGTCCGATTCGGTCATTAGGGCGACCCGTGATAAAATTCCGGGCTACTTTTTTGACAACATCGAGTCGATTAGCCCCGTGGCCGTCGATCTTGAAATCTTCCGCCAACATACTGGGAGATACGTCAATGGTTAGAACAATGTCAATACTTTCCCGGCGGAGCAGCGACTGATTAATACCCAGTTGCGGACGGGCCAAGGCTATAATGATGCAGAGCAAAGCCATGATGGGAAGCCAAGGTAAAAGGCGGATCCAGCGGGTTTTCCAAGTCGCTTTTACGGATTGTAATGTCTTGATATCCGAGTAATGAATGGTATTGGTATAGCTATTGCTATCCCAATGACGGCGGCCGCGGAAAATAAGGGCCCCGATAAAGGGAATTAAAACAAGAATGAGAAGAAGATAAAATGGGTCATGAAATATCATGATTGTTACTCCTAAAGCGTTGTTTGAACCGATACGGATTGGGTATCAGGTTGTTCGGGCAATTCTTTGGTCGCTTCCACCAACTCTTTGATATGGCGTAAAGATGCTTCGGCTTCATCGTCAGAAGGAGAGTGATTAGCGAATTTTACCAAATCAGATTGCTGCATGAAACCATTTAACAATGCTTGTTGCTCTTGATTTAAATAAGCCCCGGTGGTCAAGCTTTTTAAAAATTCTTCAGTTGTCATTTCCAAAGCGCGGATTGAATAACGATTTTCCATGTATTCACGGATGCATTCACTTAATTCTGAATAAAAGATTTTACAACCATCAGGACCCGTAAGACTCATGCTTCTTATAGCATCCAAACGTCGCAAAGCAATAAAATGAGCAGGTTCCTTGACAACTTCGGAGGCAGGCCCCGATTTAAGAACGGAGCGCTGATAAAGCCAAAGCAATAACCCAAGTAAAACTATAATAAAGGCTCCAAGCCCAAACCATTTCAGTAAAAAATAACGGGGTTCCAAGTTTAATGGAGATTGGATCCCTTGAATATTGAAAGTTAATAACTCATCTCCGGAGATACCTTTTGGTAAAACAGAAGATAAATTTACTGAAATAGGAGCGAGTTTAATGGCCCCTTGGCCGTTGGAAGAAGTTTGATACGGTAAATTTGCTGCCGGTATTGTAAAGCGGCCGACATGCCATCCGGCAAATAAATAACGGGTCGTTTGCCGGATTTCCCCTGAAAAAGTCTCGGGTTTCATTGCTTGTTTTGTTTTTAATTCCAGACCGCCTGTAGTGGATTCATCGAATCCGGGGAGTTGAAAGGAAATTCCTTTGCGAGCCTCCACCGTCAGAATAACAGGGATCTCATCGCCGATATGAAAAGGTCCGGTATGATGATCAACACGCAACAGAGCCCGGATATTTTCAGCGGGTTTTAATGCAAGCGGTTTGGATTGCATACAACCGGCCGTCATAGCCAGCATGAAGAGAATTATCGATAGTTTTAAGGAAAGCCCAATCAGTTTATTCGCAGAAAAGCGTTCCATGGTGCCTCCGTGCTAATGATTTCGATGTTGCCGCTTGATAAAGAATTTTTGAAGCGGTTCAAGGTAAGATTTATCCGTGGCAATTTCAATGACATCAATTTTATTGGCTTTAAACATTTGGGCATTTTGATTGATTCGGTCCATTACGCTATGGTGAAATTCGTTCCGGGTACTTTTGGATGATGTATCGAACAACACTTTTTCACCGGTCTCATTATCTTCCAATTCTACAACCCCGACTTCGGGAAAATCTAATTCCCGCGGATCCGTGATATTAACGGCCACCAGATCATGCCGGCTGGCGACACTTTTGATTGATTTTTCAAAAGTGTTATCGCGGAAGTCCGAAATTAAAAAGATAATGCTGCGGTGTTTAAGGACTTTATTGACCATTGAAAGAGCTCCGGCGATATCGGTGCCGGTATGGGATGCTTCAAAACCCAAAATTTCCCTGATCACCCGCAATACGTGAAGCCGCCCATTCTGGGGAGGAAGATATTTTTCACAGGTGTCGCTGAAAATGAGTAAACCGACTTTATCATTGTTTTTTATCGCTAAAAAGGCGATTAAGGCTGATATTTCCGCCGCCAGCTCACTTTTCAAATTATCGGTTGTTCCAAAATGTTGGGAGCCGCTGAGGTCTACCATTAACATGATGGTTAATTCCCGTTCCTCAACATAGCGTTTAATAAAGGGCGTTCCGGCGCGTGCCGTGACGTTCCAGTCGATAGCCCGGACGTCATCACCGGGAATGTATTCACGGACTTCGTTAAACTCAATACCCACGCCTTTGAAAGCACTGATATAACTGCCGGAGATAACCTCATTACTCATATGGGAAATTTTTAATTGAATTCCTTTGATTTTTTTAAGTATTTCTTTTGAGAGCAAGGTAACGGCCTCCAGTTGCCTAATAATAGGAGCCAAGAGCTATTGAATTTCACGGCACAGCAACGCCGTCGAAAATCCTTTGAACGATATCTTCGGCTGTAATTTCACTGGCTTCGGCTTCATAGGTAATGATAATCCGATGCCGTAATACTTCCAGACCGATCATTTTGAGATCATTGGGAGTGACATAACCACGGCCCTGCATGAAAGCATAAGCTTTGGCTGCAAGCGTTAGATTGATGGTAGCGCGCGGCGAAACACCATATTGAATATATTCGGCAATATCTAAATTGTATTTAGCGGGTTCGCGGGTAGCACATACCAAATCGACGATATATTCCTTGACTTTAGGATCCATATAGACTTGATCGACAACTTTGCGGGTCTCCAAGATCTCTTCCGGGGTAATCACCGGCTCAATATCACCGGATTTGCCTGTATGAGCCATCCGCTCCATAATTTTGAGTTCATCGGCCTTGGTTGGATAACCGATTTTTAGTTTTAACATAAACCGATCCAACTGAGCTTCCGGAAGGGGATAGGTACCTTGCTGCTCAACAGGATTTTGGGTTGCCAAGACCATAAACGGTTGGTCCAGAGGGTAGGTCGTATCGCCTATTGTTACTTGACGTTCTGCCATTGCTTCCAGGAGAGCGCTTTGAACTTTAGCAGGAGACCGGTTGATTTCGTCGGCCAGAACAATCTGGGCAAATATAGGGCCTTTTTTGGTGGTAAAATTACCGGATTGCGGGTTATAAATTAAAGTACCCACTAAATCCGAAGGCAGTAAATCAGGTGTAAATTGAATCCGTTTAAAATCAGCTTTCACACTGTCTGCCAAGCTTTTTACAGCCAAAGTTTTGGCGAGGCCCGGCACACCTTCCAATAGAACATGACCATTGGCTAATAAGCCGAGTAATAATCCGTCAATCAAATGTTCCTGTCCAACAATGACCTTGCCAATCTGACTTCTAATTTTCACGACAAATTCACTACGGGCTTTTACTGCTTCATTAATTTTTGCCAAATTCTCAGCCATTTGAATCCACCTTCCAATTTGTGTCAATTAGTATTGAATTGTAAATTTACATTTTTACCCTGAAAAGGAATACGTTTCATAAAAAGCCCAGTTATCTTTGAGAATATTGGAATTTGAAAGAATAATTCGGCTATTTTCGTTTTTTTCCTGCAAGTTTACAGTAAAAATTAGTAAATTTAGGTTTAATTTTTAATTTTAACAAAGGAAAGCCAAGAAGCAATTTAATAATGGATCAATGGAGTCCAATAACTGGGAAGCTTTTTGAGGGTATCGTAATAAGAAAATTTTTTTAATGATGATAGCCAGGACTTTTTGGGTCGCCGGCTATCATTCTTTGGGAAGAAAAGGGATTATCAATCTTTGTTATGAAGTTTAATAGTCAGATATTTCCCTTTAAACCGATGCTTTCAGCAACCTTTTGCATGCCTCGCAGGGTTTCAGTGATGACCGCGTCCAATTCCATGCCGAGATTCTTGGCGCCTTCCACGATAACTTGGCGGTTGACTCCCGCAGCGAAGGCTTTATCTTTCCATTTTTTTTTTTTTGATGGATTTAATCTCCATATCAAGAATACTTTTGCTGGGTCGAACCAAGGCGGCTGCAGTAATCAATCCGGTTAACTCATCAATGGTATAAAGCACCCACTCCATTTTATGAAGCGGTTTTACCTCCGAACAAATCCCCCAGCCATGGCTTTCAATGGCCCGGATATATTCCTCGGGCCATTCTTCTTTTACCAGGATTTCGCGGACTTTGTGACAATGCTCTGCGGGATACTTTTCGTAATCCAAATCATGGCATAGGCCTATAATTGACCATTTTTGGGTATCGGTTTCTTTAAAAAGTTCGGC
>DNPQ01000558.1 GCA_003501335.1 Bacillota bacterium | reverse complement strand
GGTTCGCTATTATTGATGTTCCTAACAGTACCCTGGCATCAAATAAAAAGGTTTGCCCTATTTGGAGTGATAAGCGGGTTGGGGACAGCCATCGCCTTGCTTTTGGTCATGCAAAACTGGTTGGGTGTATGGATCTATCAGAAAGTGGATTTTCTTTATATCGGTCGCATCCCCCTGATTCTATCGGCTGCCTGGACTCCGGCGGAGATCTTTTTTGCTCATTTTTTAAGCCGTTACCAACGTCCCTTGCTCCGGCTCTTATTAATTTTCTTCATTCCGGCGGTTGCCGTTAGCATCCATTTTATTCAAATATGGAATCAGATGTTGATTTACCATCATTGGAATTATCTGGGCACCTATTTGGTTTCATTAGGAATTCACTGGGGAATCGCCCTTTATTTACATCGGGTCTATAAGATTCCCGTATTGTCTTAAATTATTTTGAATGGAGCGATTGATGGACCAGACATTGAGTGCCCTGAGTGAGGAAATCAGTTCGATAGCTAAAAAAAGCGGAGCGGTTTTAATTGGAACGACCCAAATTTACCGGGTTGAAAAGGTTATTGTAATTGGGACACCTTTGAATGAAAACTGGCGTTTGAGTTTTGCTTTTTCAGAAGCCAAACGCGTCACGGAAGAGTACCGGATCACCAGACCTTTATTAAATAATATTAGTAAAGCCTTAAAAAGGGAAGGGTTTAAAGCCGAACATAAAACTCCTTTATCCGTTTACGGCGATTTCCGGCCTTTGGCGGTTGCCGCGGGACTTGGTTATTATGGAAGAAACGGTCTGGTCATCAACAAAAACTACAGTTCGGGTGTAGTCTTTTCGGCGATTTTCACCAATGCTCCCGTTGAAATCGTAGAAAAACCCAATATGCTGAAGTGCGCCGACTGTGGATTATGTGTCAGACTTTGTCCTGCAAACGCTTTATCGGAGGGTCGGTTAAACTTTAAAAAATGTCTTCCGTATTCTCTGAGGGGATGTTCTCAGTGTCTGAAAGCTTGTGGATATGCAATCGATGAAGATGTATAAATAATAACCTCCAGAAGATGAGGGACTGATTTGATGGTTCAAATTTTAGATATGAAATTGCCCTTATTTCTAAACCACCAAACCTTATTTTCTCCTCATCGTTCAGTTACCGGATTAATCTTTTTTCGGTTTCCTACCCGGTTTTGCCATGGCTTCACGCTTAGCTGCCGCCTTGATGGCTACAATCTGATCGGCGCGGTGGGCGCCATAAAAAAATAAACCAAATATAATCAGGACGACAACAACAGTGCCCCAAGTCAATGTTACGCTCATCATGATCCCTCCTTTCTAAAATCCGGCTTTAAATAAAAAATAAGAATGTTAATACCACAAAGACAGGCAGGAGAATTAATCCTGCATAGCCTAGGTATTCAAAAAAATGCGGCATTTTGAACCCCTGTTCTTCGGCAATGGATTTGACCATAAAATTGGGGCCGTTGCCAATATAGGTATTGGCCCCCATAAATACCGCGCCGCAGCTGATAGCGGTCAGTAAATCAGGTCGGATACCGGCCACCAGCGGTAAATGACTGATGCTGCTGTGACTGATACTTTCAGCCAGCGTTGCAAAAGTTAAATAAGTGGGGGCATTATCCAGAAAGGAACTCAGTCCGCCGGTCAGCCAAAAAAACTGCCAGGGTTTTGTGATTCCAAAAGATGCCCCTTTTGTTGCAAGAAGCATCATCAGAGGGATCATCGTAATAAAAATCCCGGCAAAAAGAATGGCCACTTCGGATAGGGGATAAAACGTAAAGCTATTTTCCCGGCGGACTTTTTTATGAGTGAATTGTAATGATAACCCAATCATGCTGATCATCACCAATTCCCGGTAGGGAGTTTTCACCTGAAAAAGTACCGTTGCAATCACAACCAACAAAAATAACAGATTGATTTTTCCGAAAAGCCGGACGGGAGCCCGCATTTTTTGGTCCCGCAGAATATCACTCTGACGTTCTTGACGGTACCAAAAGCGGTCCCAAAGATAAAAGATTCCGAGCAAGAGACCGACAGCAGTTAGCCATAGGGGCCATAGTTTAAAGGTCCAAAGGAAGGGGACCCCCTTTAAATAACCCAGAAAAAGCGGCGGATCTCCAAGCGGCGTCAAGACGCCTCCAATATTGGAGACGATGATAATGAAAAAGATGGGAATATGGCGAGTGTGTTTCCGTTCGCTGATGCTATTGAGTAAAGGCCGGATCAATAACATACTGGCTCCAGTCGTTCCCACCAGATTGGCTAATATAGCGCCGATCAATAAAAATAAAGTATTCCGGGCCGGGGTGGCCCGCAGATCGCCGGTAATCAGGACTCCACCGGAGATGATATAGAGAGATGCCAACAACAAAATGAAGGAAACATATTCCTCCAGGGTAGCGACTAATTTTAGAGGATGCTGCATGACCAGATACACCATAATCGGCATTGATAAAATGGCTGTAACGGTGGCTTTATGAGAATTTTTTCCCCAGAAATGAGGCGCTATTAACGGTATCGTTGCAATGGATAACAACAATAGGATAAATGGCGCGTAAAGAAAAAAAGCCATGACATTTGGCAAGCGGTTTCCTCCTTTTTGGACAAAATAAAAAGTGGGAAGCTCTAAATAAGAGCTTCCCACCCCGGAAGCCGGTTTTCTCTTGAAAACGAATAACTTCGAAACCAAGTTACTTCGTCCAACCGGTAAAACTCAAAATTCTTCAATTAAAA
>DNPQ01000231.1:10936-18844 GCA_003501335.1 Bacillota bacterium | reverse complement strand
CCTACCTTGAGTCTATCCATATATTTTCCTCCGCTTAAAACTTTTTACCCGGTTTATTTAGTATTGCTCGAAGCTTTTTAAATATTCGCCAATATACGCTAAAATGAAATCATTCTAATAATCGGTGATTCGAAAAATAAATCTGATTTCCATAAGTTACTAGCAATTTTAGACACTTTCCCAAGGGACGATTGATCAATAAATCCGTTCTATTGATTACAGGACTTCACCCACAACCCCCACACGTAATTTAAGAGGACTCAATACAATATTGATAAAAAGGAAGAGGCATATTTGGCTAAATCTCCAAACAACTATCCGGTTTTTTATGACCATGGCGGACGACGCTGGAATTTCTTTAAACGCTTTCTGACCATCATAAGCGGACTGTTATCCATTATATTGGCAGTCGTTATTTTTAGCGTTGTCATGAATCCAGTTCTACCAAAATTGAACTTTGGAATGCGGCATCCCATGCCCTTTATAAGTCATGGATTATCAAAAAATTACAGACATTGGAATTTGAACCGTAAGGAACAAGCTTTCCAGTTAACTAAAAAGCGTCTTATCCATTCATTCTCTACTCCCAAAAAATCATCGGGCATTCTTACAAATCCGGATACCAGCAATGAAAAACTGATTGGATTTTTTGTGAATTGGGATGACGTCAGTTGGTTGTCTTTAAAGGAAAATTACCGCAAGTTGGACCTTTTAATTCCCGAATGGTATCATTTAAATACCAGTAACGGTGGCATTGTCAATGATGACCCCTCCAAGCAGCTTACTGTATTGGAATTTCTTAAAAAGCACCGGCCTGGATTAAAAATTATGCCACTGGTTAATAATTTCAGCCATGGGCAGTGGGACACGCATATTTTATCTCAGATGTTGGGAAGTGATCATTCCAGAAAGAATAATATCCGCAACCTCCTCAATACTGCTCATAAATTTAGACTTTCCGGAGTTTGCATTGATTATGAGAATATTCCCGACCCATTTCAAAAGAAATATCAATTATTTATAACCCAGTTGCATCGCACATTTCAACAATATGGGCTCAAAGTAGCGGTAACCGTACCCGTGCTCGATAATAATAACGAAAGTTACAAAATGCTGGCCAAGTCTTCGGACCTTATCATTTTAATGGCTTATGATCAACATTGGGCCACAAGTAATCCAGGACCGATAGCTTCCCAAAGCTGGTTTCAAACCGTTCTGGCCAAAAGTTTTCATGAATTGCCAATGAATAAAACCATCGTTGCCCTTGCAAATTATGGCTACGACTGGAAGGATGGTTCTGCTAATGGAAATGTAGTGACTTTCCAGACAGCGATTGATACGGCAAGAAAAACATCTACTAAAATTATTTTTGATCAAAATAGTCTCAATCCGACCTTTGATTATCAGGATATTTCGAATAAGTTTCATCATGTTTGGTATCTTGATGCCGCTACAGCATATAATCAGATTCAAGCGGCTGAACAAGTGAAACCATATGGTTTTGCCCTTTGGCGGATGGGAGCCGAAGACCCGGATATTTGGAACATCTTTCACCACCGGAAAAAGCTTGATCAAGAAACCGTGAATACATTGAAGAAGCTCCAATGCGGTTACAACCTAGCTTATGATGGAGAGGGCGAAATTCTAAAAGTAACTTCAACGCCCCATGAGGGTTCTCGCAAATTCAAATATGACAAGAGCAGCGGCCTGATTACGGATGAACAAATGTTAAGTTTTCCTTCATCTTTTGATATTAAACGCTGGGGGCACAACGAGGCTAAAAAAATAGCCTTGACATTCGACGATGGTCCCGACCCCCAATTTACACCGAAAATTTTACAAATTTTGCATCATTATCATGTACCGGCGGCATTTTTTGTAATCGGGATTAACGCCGATCTAAACTCCAGCCTGTTACAGAAAATTGTTCGTGAAGGTTATGAAATCGGCAACCATACTTTTACTCACCCTAATGTCGCCACTGTTTCGCCGGAACAGTTGGATTTGGAGATCAACGCCACAGAAAGGTTATTTGAAAGCAGACTCGGTCGAAAATCTGTATTGTTCAGACCGCCTTATGCCGAAGATGTGGAGCCTGAGACTCCCAGCCAAGTTAAACCCATCGCCTTCGCCAGTCAATTAGGATATTATACAGTTGGTTTGCAAATTGATCCAAGCGATTGGAGTAAACCGGGAGTAGATAAAATTGTATCCAGGACGCTCCAGCAAGCACAGTCACATTTGGGTAACATTATCCTTTTACACGACGGAGGCGGCGATCGCTCCCAAACCGTCGCTGCTTTACCACAAATCATTGAAGGTTTGTTAAAGCGAGGCTATCAGTTTGTTTCAGTATCAAACTTAATGGGACTCAAGCGAAATCAGATAATGCCGGTTATCTCCCGTAATGACCTGGCTATCGCTACCGTTGACGAAACCTGGTTTCTCCTAACAAATTGGGCTACACGATTTTTAAATTACGTATTTGTGTTAGGAAGTATCTTAGGGATATCTAAATTGTTATTTATTTGCATGCTGGCTGTTATCGAACGTTTCCACCCCTATTCAGCTAGCCGAAGACCGGGCGATTTTTTGCCCATGGTGGGTGTCATTATACCCGCGTTCAATGAAGAAAAAGTAATCTGCCGGACCATCGACTCTTTGTTACTGTCGGATTATCCAAATTTTGAAATTATCCTGGTTGATGACGGCTCAACGGATCAAACTTATGCCAAAGTGATAGCCACATTTGGCAACAATCATCTAGTGCGGGCTTTCCGAAAAAAGAATGCAGGTAAAGCTGAGGCTTTAAATTACGGAATCCGCGAGTCCAGTGCCGAAATTATTGTAGCACTTGATGGTGATACTCTCTTCTTAAAGGACACAATTTCCAAATTGGCGGAACATTTTATTGATCCAAGAGTGGGGGCGGTAGCGGGAAATGCGAAAGTCGGGAATCGAATCAACCTACTCACCAAGTGGCAGGCATTAGAGTATGTTACGAGTCAAAACTTAGATCGCCGGGCTTTTGATCTGTTAAATTGTATTACAGTCGTACCTGGAGCGGTTGGTGCCTGGCGGCACTCCCTGATTACCGAAGTTGGAGGTTTTGCCCAAGATACTCTGGCCGAAGATGCCGATCTAACTTTGACTATTTTGCAAAAAGGCTACCGGATCCGATATGAACCGGCTGCCATAGCCCTTACTGAAGCGCCTGATACTATCAAAGGATTTTTAAAACAACGTTTCCGGTGGATGTTCGGAACCATGCAGGTAGCTTGGAAACACCGCCGGGTAAGCCAATACAGCTTCAAAAATTCAAGTTTACTAGCCTTACCCAATTTATTTTTATTTCAAATTGTATTTCCTTTGCTTTCACCTTTCATGGATTTATTTATGATAACTTCGCTCTTATGGGCGTTATGGCAACAGCACTTCCATCCGGAGATGGGTGCGGAAATAATTTTAAAACAAACTCTTTTCTATTACGCACTCTTCCTGTTATTAGATCTTGCCGCATCAATTATCGCATTTCGACTGGAGCATAAAGAAGATCGGCGGTTGATCATTTGGCTCATTTGGCAAAGGTTTGTCTATCGTCAATTAATGTATTACATTGCCATCAAATCAGCCTTAACCGCTATTGCCGGTCGGATGGTTGAATGGGGAAAATTGGAACGCAAAGCTACTGTGAGCAATTGATTGGACCGATATTCGGGGCTGTCCAAAAGGTCTTGAGGCAGCCCCTCATCCTACCAACTTTCATTGTGACTTCAATCTCACTTCAAAAGTTGTTCCTTGCCCGGGTTCGCTTTTGACTTCAATGAACCCATTATGAGCAGAAACAATCCATTTGGCAATGGATAATCCCAAGCCAGTCCCGCCCTGTTCCCTGGAACGGGATTTATCAACACGGTAAAATCTTTCAAAAATCCGTTTCTGATCATCAGGAGCAATACCGATTCCGCTATCCTGAACCGAAATCCTTACATTATCTTCTTTCTTCGTCAATAAGATGAAAATCTTGCCTTTAGTCGGCGTATATTTAATGGCATTATCCAAAAGGATATAAATTAATTGGCATAGCCGTTGTTTATCAGCAAACAACCCGAGTTGATCAGGCACTTTGATTGCAATATCTATGTTCTTTTTTATGGCTAAAGGCGATAAAGAATGAACAACTTCATGAACAACTTCAACGATATTAAAATACTCTTTAAAAACCTTTTGTCCTTCTTCTTCAGCCCGGGCCAATGTCAATAAATTAGTCACAATTTTATTAAGCTTTCGAATCTCATCTTTCATATCAATTAAAGTCTGACTCACAAATAACGACATTTGGCTCTCTTTATCAGCCATGATGGCTTCAGTCCCGCTTAGTAACACTGCCAGCGGAGTACGCAGTTCATGAGAGGCATCTGCTGTAAATTGACGTTGCTGTTCAAAAGATTTATAAATTGGAATCATGGATCGATTGGCCATGACATTTCCAACCCAATATACAACAATTAGAAAAATAATTCCAATCAAACACAAAGCCAATAAATAAACTTGCAACCTGTCATACCACGTAGTTATGTCTTGGGCTATATAAATTGTTCCCAATATCTTCATCTGATCACTAATGTTATAAGAGGCGATGATAAATACCCTACGTTTAGGAGACATTTTTATAATTATATACTTGGCGTGACCTACCGGCTCCTTCCAGTTCCTAATGAATGGGAAAATGGCCAAGTGTCTTTTTTGATCCGGAAATTCAGCCTTAATTAACCGATGACGCAAATTATAAATATAATAATACGTTTTACCATTAGGCTCAAACCTTTCTTCTACATCCCCAGAGGGCTTTTTTTTCAAAAAAGGAACAACTTCCATAGCTTCTTCTTTAACATAAGTAACCGCTTCTTGACGTTCCTCATGAAAAAAAATCAATTTAAGTCCAAAATAACTGACAATCATTAAACAAATTAATAACAAAGCCATTAAAGCGGTATTAAAGAAAACTAAACGCTTCCGAATTTCATCAAACACTTTTATCCTCCAATTTATAGCCAATACCCCTGATGCTCTGAATAAGCGGACACTCAATGCGCTGATCAACTTTCTTGCGCAACAAATGGACGTAGGCATCTAAATTATTAGAAGTAATTTCAGCACTAATTCCCCAGACGCGTTCAATGATAACCTCCCTGGGGACAACCCGGCCGCAATTTTGAGCCAGTAAATCAAGAATTTGAAATTCCCTGGCTGTCAATTGGACAATCACCCCGGCCCTGCTCACTGTTTTATCTGACCGATCGATCCGTAAATCCCCAATTTGAAGAATATCCTGCGGTATCTGTTGATTACTTCTTCTGGTTAACGCCTGTAATCGTGCATAAAGTTCGGCAAACTCAAAAGGTTTCACTAAATAATCATCAGCCCCGGAAGTTAATCCCTTTACTTTATCATCTAACGTATCTTTGGCAGTTAGCATAAGAATGGCGCCCTGATAGTTTTCTTTACGTAAATGAATACATACCGAAAGACCATTTTCGCCCGGCATTAACCAATCGAGGATCAGGACATCATAATGGGCCACTTGTAAATAATCATAAACTTCATCGCCTTGAACCACCCAATCCACTTGGATATTTTCCTTCTCCAGCATATGAGTTAAAATCTTCCCCAAACGTTTATCGTCTTCAGCTAATAGGACTTTCATTTTAAATACCTCATAATATAACAGTTTAGCATTACAAATGCTATTTTTGGTTTCATTTGCTAAAATCAAACAAAACCAATTTTATATGTAAAATTGGTTTCCTAAATTTGCTAAAATATATGAATATTAGTTTTAAAAAAATTCATCACGCCAAATTTCTTAAATAAACCTCGTTTTGGTATGAATCTAAGTTGCAATAATCTTGCTGTAATGCCAAAACCGAGGCCGTATTAAATAGTATAAATACCGAATCTGAAAATAAGCTGAAAATCAAAGTTAAATTTCTATCACTTCTATTACATTTTCGATAACTCCCAAAAAACCTGCAAAAAGCCAGCCGAAATTCAATTTTTATTTTTTAATTCGTTCATTGAAATACAAAAAAAATAATCTCCTACTACATTAAATAGTAAGAGATTAAAAAATCTTCCCAGTAATTTACTTCTTGATACTCTGTTCCATAGAGGCCTGAACCTTTAATGGCAACCCAAATAGATTGATAAACCCTTCCGCATCCTTTTGATTGTATACTTCATCTGCGCCAAAAGTGGCTAGTTTTTCCTGATAAAGTGAATATGGAGACTTGCGACCGATGGTAATGATATTCCCCTTATAAAGTTTCAACTTGGCACTCCCGGTCACTCTCTCCTGGGTCTTATCAATAAAAGCATCCATAGCTGCTTTTAATGGAGTAAACCATTGGCCATTATAAACCAATTCAGCATAACGATTGGCTAAGTTCTGTTTGAAGTGCAAAGTATCACGATCCAGCGCAATGGTTTCCAAAGCGTGATGAGCCTCATAAAGAATCGTTCCTCCGGGAGTCTCATAAACGCCACGGGACTTCATGCCAACTAAACGGTTCTCCACAATATCCACCCGGCCCACGCCATGTTTACCGCCGATTTCATTCAATTTGAAAATGAGAGCCACCGGATCGTAACCCTGACCATTGATGGCAACCGGAATTCCTTTTTCAAAATCAATCGTAATTATCTCCGGCTTATCAGGAGCCTTTTCCGGGGAAACAGTGTAAATAAACATATCATCGGTATATTCATTCCACGGATCTTCCAATATTCCGCCCTCATAACTGATATGCCAGAGATTGCGATCCATTGAATACGGTTTAGCCTTGGTAACAGGCACCGAAATTCCCCTTTTGGCTGCATAATCTATTTCTTCATCCCGCGATTTGATATTCCACTCCCGCCAAGGAGCGATAATCTTTAAATCAGGTTTTAAAGCCTTAAAAGTTAGCTCAAAACGTACTTGGTCATTTCCCTTCCCGGTTGCGCCATGAGCCACGGCATCAGCCCCTTCTTTGATGGCGATTTCTACTTGCCGTTTGGCAATTACCGGACGGGCCACCGATGTACCCATTAAATATTTGCCTTCATAAATAGCTCCGGCCTTCACCATCGGAAATACAAAGTCTTTAACGAATTCATCTTTTAAATCTTCGATATAAATTTTGCTGGCCCCGGTCTTGATGGCTTTTTCCTGCAACGGATCCAGCTCTTCGCCCTGACCAACATCAGCGGCGTAGGCAATAACCTCACAACCGTAATTTTCTTTAAGCCAAGGGATGATTATTGAAGTATCAAGCCCCCCGGAGTATGCTAAGACAACTTTTTTTACTTTTTGTTCCACAATAAATTCCTCCTTATAAATTAAAACTGCTGCAACACTTTTTTCATGATTGCCAACCCTTGCTCCAAATCAGCCTCTTCAATATTTAAAGCGGGTAAAATCCGCAGTGCTGTTTCGCTCACGGCATTAACAATTAAACCTGCTTCCAGACAGGCAAGCATCACTTGTTTACTGGAAGTATTTAATTCCAATGCCAGCATCATTCCCAAGCCCCGGTATCCTTTTATGACCGGCAATGTTTTCCGCCATTCTTCCCAGCCATCTTTGATATATTGCCCTTTTCGAGTCACCTTAGCCATCAAATCAGGCTGCTGCAATAATTTCAAGGTTGCCAAACCGGCGGCAAAGGCCATACCACCACCTCCGATAGTGGTGCTGTGATCACCGGGAGTAAAAACATTAGCAGATTCACTTACTAGTAGCGCTCCGCATGGAATTCCTCCGCCAAGGCTCTTGGCTATCGTAACAACATCCGGACGGATACCGTAATGTTCGTAGGCAAATAACTTACCGGTCCTTCCCAAACCGGTTTGAACCTCATCGACAAT
>DNPQ01000231.1:0-10609 GCA_003501335.1 Bacillota bacterium | reverse complement strand
GTTGCCGGAATGACGCCGCCTTCCCCTTGAACCAGTTCCAAAATAACGGCACAGGTTTGATCTTGAATCGCCGCTTTCCACGAATCCAAATTGTTAAATTCGGCATAGGAAAATCCAGGCACAACCGGTTGAAAACTTTCCTGGTATTTGGGTTGTCCGGTTGCGGAGAGAGCTCCTAAAGTACGGCCATGAAAAGACTCTTTGGCAGTCACGATCTGATATTTCCCGCCGAGTTTCACTTTACCATACTTGCGAGCCAATTTGATCGCTGCCTCATTGGCTTCAGCCCCGCTATTTGCGAAAAACACTTGATGATATCCGGACATCTTCACCAATTGATCCGCTAAACGGACCTGTTCTTCCAGGTAAAAATAATTGGAAACATGTAAAATTTTCTGAGCTTGCTGGGTAAGAGCCACAGTAATTTCCGGATTACAGTGACCAAAATTATTGACTGAAATACCCATCAAAAAATCAATATATTCCTTCCCATCGGCATCCCATACCCGCGACCCTTCACCCCGGGAAATGACCAGCGGGAGCCGTCCCACATTTTTCATCATCGCTGCCTGACCCATTTTCAGATAATTTTCATTACTCAAATCCAACACCAACCTTTCGATCTTTACATTCTGCGCAATAATCAACAGCCATAACTAAAAGCTTTACTGCACCACCATCGTACCTATTCCTTGATCCGTAAGTATTTCTAACAGCATCGAATGAAGCAAACGGCCGTCAATAATATGTGTGCGATGAACACCCTTTTGCAAAGCCTTAATACAAGCTTCAACTTTAGGAATCATACCGCCTTCAATGATGCCTTGATTGATCATCTGATGAGCCCGCTCAATGGAAAGCGCCGAAATGAGACTCGATTTATCCTGATAATCCTGAAATATCCCTTCCACATCGGTCAGCATAATCAATTTCTCAGCTTGCAATGCAGCCGCCAGTTCTCCGGCAGCCGTATCGGCATTGATGTTATAACTGGCGCCGTCAACCCCTACACCAATGGAGGAAATAACCGGAATATAATCCTCTGCAATCAATTGTTTCAAAATCATCGTATTGACTTGGGTCACTTCACCGACATAGCCAATATCGGGGATCTCGCCCTGGAAATCCGGAGGCATCGTAGGCTGCGTCTTCTGAGCGACGAGCAGATTGGCGTCCTGACCCGCCAAACCGACCGCTTTGGCGCCCAGTAAATTGAGGCGGGCCACAATCTCTTTATTCAGCTTACCCACCAGCACCATTTGCACGATTTCCATCGTTTCGCTGTCAGTCACCCGCAGGCCCTGAATAAATTGAGATGGCTTACCGACCCGTTTCAACATCTGGGTTATCTCCGGTCCCCCACCATGAATAACTATCGGTTGAATTCCCAAAAATTTCAAAAGAACAATATCCTGCATGACTCCTTGCTTCAGATCCTCATTAATCATGGCATTCCCACCATATTTAATTACAAAAATCTTGCCGTGATAGGTTTGGATGTAAGGCACCGCTTCTATTAAAACGCCAGCCTTGGCGATTAATTCCTCCATCAATGTTGCTCCTTTTCTACTTCTTCCTTATTTTTTGACGATACCAATAACGGTAAATTTCTTGAAATCCAATGGAATGATAAAGATTTTCAGCGGCAGTATTTCCGACAACCACTGCCAAATAGGCGTGGCCGACTTTTTTCTCAAAAGCAGCACTTAAAATCCCGTCGATAATATTTCTTCCATAGCCTTGACCGCGATAATCTTGAGAAACGATAATATCATAAAGTCCGATATAATCCCGCTCTTTTACACCAAAGCCGCAGCCGACAGTCTTTCCATCGATAATTTTCCTGATTACAATCACTTCACCGGTAATATTTCGCAAAATATTTCCAGCAATCACTTGAGATTTCGGCTCCTTCAAGTTTGCAAAACTTTCCCAATCTCGAAACCATCCTTCACTAAATGTGTCTTCTATCAAAATCCCGGATGGTTTTCGATACTGATATTCTTCCATTTCCAGTAATCGAACCGATGTCTCATTCAGCCGGGTATAATTTCTTTTTTCCAATTCCTGATCAAGCAGAAAATTATCTTGAGTTAACTTAAAGGTAACTGCTAAGTTCTGTTTGCGATACTCGTTTTCACAATTTCCTATCTTCTCATCCAAAGGCAACATAGCATGATAAAGGGGACTGATCGAATTTGATCGATTCGTATAACCCTCTGCAAATCTTAGGACCCAACCATCATACAGTTTTGTTTGTAAAGCCGGCCAGGCATTCAAAGACAGTTCCTCAAAAAAGTTAATCATCGGTAACCTCCTTCCATCAGAGGATTATGATCGATAACTCCCATTAATCTTGACATAATCATAGCTTAAGTCACAGGTCCAAACTGTGGCTTCATATTGGGATTTATCGCTTAAACATATAGTAATCAAGATATCCTTGGCCGAGAGGATTTGTTTGGCTTTCGTTTCATCAAAATTCACGGCTGTTCCGCCTTTGCAAACCAAAAGTCCTCCAAGATAGACATCGGTAGTCTGCGGATCAAAATCGATTCCCGAATACCCAACAGCGGCCAAGATCCGTCCCCAGTTAGCGTCTTCCCCGAACATCGCCGTCTTCACCAAATTGGAATTTGCAACGGATTTGCCGGCTTGAACAGCTGCAACTTCCGATACCGCTCCGGATACTTTGATTTCGATAAATTTGGTAGCGCCTTCCCCGTCCCGGGCCATCATTTTGGCAAGCCCGGTACAGACATGGATTAAAGCCGTTTCGAAAATTTGATAATCCTTATCTACTGTTGCAATTTTCTTGTTTCCGGCTTTGCCGTTGGCTAAAATAAATAAACTATCATTGGTACTCGTATCGCCATCAACGGTAATCCGGTTAAAAGATAACTCACCCGCACGTTGTAACGCTTTATGTAATAATTGCTGATCAATCGTAACATCGGAAGTTAAAAAGCCCAGCATTGTTGCCATATTCGGATGAATCATCCCGGAACCCTTAGCCATTCCGCCGATTCGTACTGACACACCCGCTAATTCAAACTCCACTGCCACTTCTTTGGCAAACGTATCGGTGGTCATAATCGCCCGGGCGGCTTCATTCCCGCCGGAGGCTGACAGAAAACCCTGATTTTGAGCCAATCCCGACTCTATTTTTTCGACCGGCAGCGGTACGCCAATCACACCCGTTGAGGCTATCAACACTGAATCCTCATCAATACCCAACATTTTAGCAGCAGCCGCAGCCATTTTTTCAGCAGAGAGCATTCCGTCCGGGCCGACACAAGCATTAGCATTGCCGCTATTGACAATAATAGCCCGCGCCGTCCCTTTTTGAAGCCGCTGTTTTGAAACAAGAACCGGCGCCGCCTGGACCTTATTGGTGGTGAAGATCCCGGCTGCCGCAGCTGGCATTTCCGAAACCAGCAGCGCTACGTCAGATTGTTTGTTTTTCTTAATCCCGCAGGCTATCCCACTTGCCTTAAAGCCCTTTGGAGCACAAACCCCGCCCAATATTTCCTGCAATTTAGATTCCTCCAGATGAAACAAAAAATTTGCTTAATCCAAGTTCCAACTTAGGCCTCAATATTTTATTTTTTATCTTTTAACTTTTAACTTTTTATGGATACACCGGCCATTGGACCAGTCCCATCGTCTCCGGCAAGTTGCACATCAGGTTCATATTTTGAACCGCCTGACCGGAAGCCCCTTTGACCATATTATCGATTACGGTTATCACAATCAACTGATGCGTGCGAGAATCAACCCGGACTCCGATATGACAACAATTGGTCCCGGTTACGCCCTTGATTTCGGGCAGTCCCGGTTCCTTTATGACTTTAACAAAAGGTTCCCCCTGATACATCTCAATAAAAGCCGCTTCCACTTCGGGCGTGGCAACCTCTTTAGCTAAAGCTAAATGAAGCGTGCTTAATATTCCACGAGCCACCGGCAGTAAATGCGGGGTGAATGAAACCTGTATTTCTTTTCCGGCGATTTTCGAAAGTTCCTGTTCAATTTCGGGTGTATGACGATGGTTGGTAACTCCGTAAGCCTTGAAGTTACCGAACAATTCGGGATAGTGATATCCAATATCCGCCTTTCGGCCGGCTCCCGATACGCCCGATTTGGAATCGATAATAATCCGGTCCGGATCAATCAGGCCGTTTTTAAGCAGAGGATAAAGTCCTAAAATTACGCTTGTCGGAAAACAGCCGGGATTGCCGATAATGGCCGCCTTACGGATTTCCTTGCGATAAAGTTCCGGCAGACCATAGACTGCTGTTTTGGTTAGTTCCGGCTCACAATGTTTGTGTTTATACCAGCTTTCAAAAACTTGATAATCCCGGAAACGAAAATCAGCACCCAGATCAATCACCTTTTGGCCGTTCTTAATAAGGGTCGGAGCAAGTTCCATCGCCACTCCGTGCGGTACCGCCAAAAAGACGACATCGCATCCCTTGACCGCTTCCGGGGAATCGGAACCAGTGAAAAGCGGACCATTCCAACCTGTAAACTGATAAAAAATTTCTTCCAGTTTCTTGCCTTCATTGGTTCTGGATGTAATTGCGGTAACCTCCGCCTCGGGATGCTGGGCAAGAATACGGATTAATTCACTACCGGTATAGCCGGTGGCGCCGATAATTCCTACTTTAACCATCTTGTCTACCTCTTTTTCTGCTTTTTTCCGGCCCGCTAAAACTATTTTTCATAATTATACATATGAATTGAATAAATAGCAAGCCCAATTTCGATTATTTACCAATATTTTATATATGTAAAGATGATATCAAGTATTCCAATATGTATATTCATTCATAAAATTGCTTTTGATAAACTTTAAACGTAGTTCCATATTTTACTTCCAATATCCTTCCCAGAAATGGGAATTTTCATGGTAAAGAAAAGGCGGTTGTTACTTGGTCTTCTTTCGTTTACATTTTTCTAATAAAGGGGAAATAAAAAAACTCCGCGAAGATATTTTTCTTCCGGAGCTTATATTTATTATATAGCCTTTCCCTTTATCTTACACCTAAAACAACCTGGACTTTCAATTTGTCCCCCTTTGGGAGAAGTAAATAACCCTCCCGGGGATTAAACCGTTCCCAGCGTTTCCCATTTATTTTGACCTTTTTAATGACTACGGTGGGATCTTCAATGATTTTAACATAATGTTTGGTACCCTCTTTCGAAGCTGAGAGCAGGAAGTGCAACTCCGCGGTTTGATGCAGGACATACAACTGAAGGCATAAATAGTTCATTAGGGCATTTTCCATGGAATGATATGCAGATTTGTATAAATTTGCCTTATAATCAGTACTGGCATCTGGTATCCCGGAATCGGAAACATACGGATACACTTCTTTGTATTGATGATCGACTATATATTGATCCCAGAAATAAGCATTCTTTTGAAAATAATCAAGGTAAAGCCGGTCTTTAGTGATATTATACATATTCAGCAGCATAAAATTACCTTCAGTCTGAGTCCACCAACACTTGCGCCTTTCGTTATCATTCCTGACGGGTTGATAAACATTTTTCGTAAAGTACCACCCACCATATTGGCTATCCCAGCCTGTCTCCAATAGCTTGCCAGATAGTTTTTTTGCACAATTTAAGTATTTTTCATCCCTGGTTAATTGGTATATTCGCAATAATACCCATGCCGTTTTTAGATTATGCCCAATATCAATCTGATCCTGGTCTCCCAGGTAACTCCCAAGATAATTCCAATTTTTGCTATAATTTTCCCGGATGCAAACAGTATCTGGGTCATACATCCGCTCAACCGCCACATTCCCAATTTTCTTTAAATCATCTAATAATCCGGGTTCTTTCATATTTAGGTAATAATAAATCAAATAAGCAGACGCAGTGTCAATTTGGGAATTAAACGATTTTTCGGTATTACTGTTACTCATACTCCAATCTTGCTCAGTCCAATCATAGTAACCCTGATACTCCTGGTCCCAAGCCTTTCCTTTTAATAATCGGTGCGTTTGTGCTACCAAATCCAATGCTTCTTGGTTCCCAGTCGCATAGTAATAGACTACCGGGCCAACGTTGCCATATGTCTCATCAAATAGAACCTTAACTGGCACAGTCGGCACGTTTTCTGCATTTAGCTCCATAAACCATCCGCCGTATTTGTGATCCCAACCGTACTTTTTTAAATAATTAAGGCCTTGTTTAGCTAAATTAAGATATTTCTCATCCCCACTGAGCAGATAAGCGGTACTAAAACCATAAACTAAGCGCGAGACCATCCGGGGATATTTTAGTGGATTCTTGGCGATTGTGCCGGTACGACCAATATCCGTAAAATAACCACCATCCTTTTTATCGAGAGTATTAATCCAAAAAGGAATGATGTCGTTAAGGGCTTGACTCCGCCAATAATCACCCTGAAGATACTGACTGTAATTAATTTCGGCTTCGGCGCATTCAAACAAAACCAGACTAACTAAGAATACCCATACAACCAATAACCATCGGTTCTTGATTTTCATCCATTCCGCCTCCCATAAATTAAAACAATTTTCAATTTTATTATACTTATTTATATTTTACAGAAAAAGGTGGAACTTTTTTAGGCACTTTGATTGTAAAGGATTTAAATAGCAACTAC
The DNA here is from genome assembly GCA_003501335.1 of Bacillota bacterium. Lineage (GTDB taxonomy): Bacteria > Bacillota > UBA4882 > UBA8346 > UBA8346 > UBA8346. The sequence continues at coordinate 3,966 of DNPQ01000231.1, read as the reverse complement.
CGGAAGGCAAATGTTCAGTTTGAATTTCCCTGGTAAAGTAGGAATTCCGGATAAAATCTTATTTAAACAGGTCCGTTAGACTCCGACGAAAGAGCAGCTATGCAACGTCACACCGAAATCGGTTATAATATTGCCAAATCTGCCCAAGAATTACTGCATATCGCCAATTGGACTGCATCATGAATAGTGGAATGGTAGCGGTTGCCCCTATAGGAGATACCAATAGAATGCCATATCCTTTTCATAGTTAATGCTTTTGATGCCATGACCAATGACCGTCCATACCGCAAAGCCCTCTCTCATCCGGACGCCATTCAAGAACTCCGCAAATATGCCAGAATACAGTTTGATCCTAAACTAGTTGAGGCTTTAATTAAAATAATCGGAAAATAAAATAAAGTGTACCTTAAGTGGTCTTTCACAAAAATCGCAAAAGCATATCAAGAAAGTTCAAACCGCCACCTCATGATTGTTCATGTTTTCCGACTTTTTTTGGTGATACGTTCCCATAAACCGCTCCATTCGATCCAGCGCTTCCTTCAACTGAGCCATCTCAGGCAAAAATACAAAGCGGAAATGATCGGGCTCCGGCCAGTTGAAACCGGTCCCCTGCACCAGCAGTACTTTCTCCCGGACCAGCAAATCCAAAATAAAGCGCTGATCATCGATAATACCGAAACGCTTCGTATCCACTTTGGGGAAAAGATATAAAGCTGCTTTGGGCTTCACACAAGAAATTCCGGGTATAGAATTAAGCTTTTCCCAGGCACAATCCCGTTGCTCCCGCAGCCGTCCTCCAGGTCCGGTCAAATCGAAAATCGATTGTTGATTTTCCAAGGCAACGCTAATGGCGTATTGCGATGGAGCATTACTGCACATTCGCATCGAAGACAGCATGGTGAGTCCCTTCAGGTAATCCGTAGCCATAGCCTTATTTCCGCTGATGACCATCCAACCCGCGCGGTATCCAGCAATCCGGTGAGATTTTGAAAGTCCATTCATGGTCACAAACATGGTTTCACCGGATAGGGAGGCTGTTGCAATATGCTCTCCACCGTCATAAAGAATCCGGTCGTAAATCTCGTCCGTGAAGACAATCAAATGATTGGCGACGGCCAAATCAACTATCTGCTGGAGAACCTCCCGCGGGTAAAGGGCGCCGGTGGGATTGTTGGGATTAATGATTACGATTCCCTTGGTCCTTGGTGAAATTTTCTTTTTAAGGTCCTGCAGGTCCGGGTTCCAGTCGGAAAGTTCATCACAGCGGTAATGCACCGCCGTGCCTCCAGCCAGATTGACCGCAGCGGTCCAAAGTGGGTAATCAGGAGCTGGAACAAGAACTTCGTCGCCGTTATCGAGCAACCCTTGCATGGCAATCATAATCAACTCGCTGACTCCGTTTCCAATATATACATCATCAACTCCGGCAACTGGAATTCCTTTTTCCCGGCTGTATTTGCAAATTGATTCCCGGGCCGACATAATCCCCTTGGAGTCGGTATAACCGTGGGCCCGACTGAGATTTTTGATCATCTCCTGTAGAATTACATCAGGAACCTCAAAACCAAAAGTTGCCGGATTGCCGCTATTTAGTTTGATGATGGACTCACCAGCCTCTTCCATCCGCTTGGCTTCTTCCACAATCGGCCCCCGGATATCATAACAAACATGATCCAGTTTGGTAGATTTCTTATAAATTTTCATGATCAATACTCCTCTTGATTGATGAATTCCAATCCTATTTTCCATTCATTATCCAGCGAAATGAAGCTCTTTAATGACTTCTCCGATAATTCGAAAACCCCGCTCCATCTCCTCTTGGGAGACTCTGGAGATTCCCAGCCGGAAAGTGTTCTTCCCGCCCCCGTCGGTATAAAAAATATCCCCCGGCATAAAAAGCACGCCCCTCTTATAGCATTCAGCCAGCACCAGCCGAGCGTCCAAAGCCTCATCCAGTTCGATGAAGATATGCAATCCGCCTTCACCCCAGATCCTGCGGCAAGGGATATACTCCGCGGCAATCCTGGTAGCGGTTTGGTGCTGTTCCCGGTAAACCTTACGGGCCTTCCGGAGATACTTTTCAAAGGAACCGCTTTGCAAATATTCATAGAGAATGGCCTGATCCAAAAAGGAGGTATGAATATTCATGCTCCGTTTGATACTCTCAAGGTATGAGATGAGCTTGGCGTCGGCCATAATCCAGCCAATCCGCAGTCCGGGAAAAAGCACTTTGGAAAAACTGCCCAGGTAAACCACTGCACCGGCTGGTCCGGCTAAAGCCATCAAGGGCGCCACATGAGAGCCATAATACCGCAGTTCCTCATTGAAACCATCCTCCACCACCGGGACCTGATACTTTTCAAATATTTTCAAAACAGCCACCCGTTTTTCCGGTGTCATCACAAGTCCGGTGGGATTATGATAGGAAGGAATCAAAAAACCCAGTTTAAATTGCTCTTTAGCCAGATGCTCCTCCAAATCCGTCAGATTAATCCCATTAGCCTCCATGGGGACTCCGGTAATCTGCAAACCGGAGAGCCTCATAATCTTTAAAGCCGTGTTATGAGTGGGATTTTCACAAATAACCCGGTCGCCTGGGGTTGTTAATGCTGAGAGCAAAAGGTTGAACCCTTCCGTAAAACCATTGGTAATCAAAAGCTCTTTTCCGGCGGTGTTCACTCCTTTATTTTTCATATAGCCGGTTAAATACTCGAGCAAATACTTGTAACCCCGGGCATAGCCATAATTGAGAAGCTTTTCTCCTTCCATTGCAAACCGGTTTAAGAAGGCTCTTCTAAATTCTTCGATATCAAAAAGTTTTGGGTCGGGGGCAATACTTTTAAATGAAAGCATGCCCTTCTCCCAGCGCAGTTCCGTTTTTTCAATGTCCAGGGCTACCGCCTTTTGAGCAAAATCATTGATGCGGCAGTCCCAATCGAATTTGATATCTTCCGGTTCCTTGCGGACGGCAACCGCGGCTACAAAGACTCCCCGGCCTTTGAGGGTATGGATAAACCCATCGTCCTCCAGATATTGATAAGCCTGGACAATGGTATTGCGGCTCACTTTTAGAATAGCCCCAAGTTCACGGCTTGCCGGCAAACGCACACCGGGCAACAACACTCCCGAGAGAATGAGCTCCTTTAGATAATCCTTAATCTGCAAATACACCGGCCGGTTTTTCTTTAACTTCAAGTCATTAAACATGGTTGCCTCACAAAAACTATTTTGACATAATTATATCAATAAAAAAAGAACCACCGGAAGGTGATTTTTAAATTTAAGTGGACCTTATGTTTTTTTATGTTCAGTATACTCTATTTCTCCAGGTATTTTCGGTATAGAACAATCATATCCGCGGTTGCCGCTTTACTGCCGGATTACTCTCCCACCGGATATTCCCTTCCAAAGTCAAGAGCTGTTCGTAAGTCTGGTTTTTAATAACCTGGTCAAGCACTAGACTTATTACATTATCCGCACCCAACATCTTTTCAAGCTCTAAAATTTCTTGATCATTCAAACCCCTTTTACCTTCACTCACCGGCGCCACCGCTCTCATTGGTTTTATTGTTATTATCATAATATATTTCAATTGTTCCCCGTTTATGACAAACTCTAAAGGATTTAAAATAAAAAACAATAAAACATTGACAATGTTGCAACACCGAAATATCCTAATTTTGGTGTATATTTTTCCAGGGTAAACTCAATCGACTTATCTTATTCCTATCTCCTTTCATTTTTTGATCGCCTCCTTCCCCTCCTGCGCCTCCTGCCCCTCGTAATGACCTCTGTGTGCTCTAGGGTGTATGCCTATCTATTGGATGGTCGGGATCAATAAGGGATTGAACCAGGATTCGTCAGGATTAAGCGCCTTCTTTGAAAGAAGGCGACGAATTCAACGGATTCAAGAATAATTTTTCTTGGAGGGGAACGAGGGGCAATGTCATCAGGTTATGATTCCAT
>DNPQ01000102.1 GCA_003501335.1 Bacillota bacterium | reverse complement strand
AGTTAAGGAGAATTACGAAATTCTTTCGGGGTTTTTCCGTAATACTTTTTAAAGGTCCGGGTAAAGTTTTTAGGGTTGCTATAGCCGACCTTTTCGCTGATTTCGTAGGTCTTATAAACAATATCTTTTAAAAGTTGAGCCGCCTTCTCCATTCTGACGGTGATCAAGTAATCGGAAAAATTTTCTTTGGTTTTGTCTTTAAAAAACTTACTGAGATAAAAAGGATTCATATGAACCAAATTGGCCGCTTCCTCAAGAGTGGCGTTTTGAAAATTGTCCTGCAGGTAGCCTTTGATCATCGTAATTATTTTTTCATTATAGTTAGAACTCTCCGTCGCTTTGTCAATCGCGGAATCGATATTTACCGTTTCTTTATCCAATTCCATTTTGATTTTGGAGAAGACTTTAATCAATTCATCGTATTTGGTAGGCTTGACAATATAGTCCCGAACCCCATACTCCATAGCCTCCCGGGCATAATCAAACTCCCGGTATCCGCTCAATAACAAAATTTTAACCCTTGAATTGCGGACCTTTAATTCTTTGGCGAGTTCCAACCCATTCATAAAGGGCATTTTAATATCACATAGCAATACATCGATTGTTTCGTGCTGAAGGTACTCCAGCGCTTGCAGCCCATTTTCAAATTGGGCGGTAACCTTGAACCCCAACTGGTCCCAAGGGAAATAGTTGCATAAACCATCGCGAATTTCCGTCTCGTCATCCACAATGACTAGTTTATACATGGAGCGCTCCTTATCGAAATGACTGCATCCGTTATCGTCATGATTATAATCCTTACATATTTACTCCACACCGCTCGTGATTCCTTCTGACGAAGTTCTTAAAAAACAAAGGGAATTAAGAAATGATACCTTTTGTTAAGAAATGATGCCGAATTATTAAAGAAGTTAACACATGATACCTTATCACAAACTACATATCTTAAATTTCCGTTTAGAACTTGTTAAAATTATAATATAAGATCAAATTGTCATCCATTCTTTCAGGTAGCGCTTAACTGGCTAATTGCATTGGAATAAGACAATTTGGAATAAAAAAAAGGAGGAACTTTCTTGAAACGTTCATGGAAAATTGGTTTTGTACTATGCCTGGTCTTGGTTATGGCTCTCAATTGCTTAGTTTTTGCTGAGCCCCAGACATCCCTGCGCTTTATGTGGTGGGGTGGTGAAACCCGGCATAAGGCAACTATGGATGCAATTGCCTTGTACATGAAAAAAAATCCCCATATCAAAATCATTGGGGAATATGGTGGCTTCGATGGTTATCAGCAGAAGCTTCTCACCCAATTGGTAGGTGGAACGGGCGCCGACATCGTTCAGATCGACCAACCTTGGGTAGACCAGTTAATGTCGCAAGATGATCTATTCGTCAATCTTTATACTCTCAAAGGACTCCAACTGTCCGGATTTGACCGGAACTTTCTGAAAAATCAATGTCAATGGCAAAATCAACTAGTGGGACTTCCGACCGGTCTGAATGGTTTAATTTACGCCACCAATATTAATTTTATGGCCAGGCACAAAATTTCTTTGAATACTCAGTGGAATTGGGATAATTTGGTTGAAAGCGGTGCCAAAGTGCACCAGCAAAATAGTAACGAGTACTTGTTGGATATGGACCTCACGCAGGTGGAACAAATGATCATGATGTATGTAAAACAGCACTCGGGAATCAAGCAATGGATTAACTCTAATTATACTCCGGGCTTCGATAAAAAGTCCTTGGCCCAAGCCTTCGGGTATTATCAAAAGTTGTTGCAAAGCGGCACCTTATTGCCACTCAAAGATTCCGTTTTATTTAATTTAAAAACAGAGCAAAACCCGAAATGGGCAACCGGACAAATAGGGATGAATTCAAATTATGACTCCACGCTCCCTCAGTTCTATCTCGGGGGAAAACTCAAACTTGATGTGATGCTACCACCGCTGATGAAGGGGGCCAAGAGTACTGGAATTACTATGCGTCCCTCGCAAATATTGGCCATCAATAAAAAATCCGCTCACGTGAAGGAAGCGGCCAAATTTTTAAGTTGGTTCTTCAATAATCCGGAAGCACTGGTTTGTTTAAAAACTGAGCGTGGAATCCCAGCCACTACTGCTGGTTTGAAAGTCCTGGAAAAACAAAACCTGCTTGATCACAATATGGCCAAGGGGATTAATCTGGCGCTCAAAAACGCCGGAGTGCCGGAAAATCCTCTTACAGGGAATGAAGAGTTAAATATTACTTTTGAAGAGTATATTCAAAAAGTAGGTTTTAATGTGCTCACGCCGGAGGCGGCGGCTGATCAAATGTTCAAAGATTATCAAGGAAAATTAGCTGAATTAAAGGCCCAAAAGTAATTTTCACGCCTAGTTTAACAGTAAAAGCATATTAAAAAGGTGCTGTCTCAAAAACATTTTAAACTACTTTTTCGGCAGCACCCGTTTTTAAAACTTGCCGGGAAATAGAGGAGAAAAATGGCTATACAAACCCCAGGAAGTAAATTAAGAAAATTCAGCCATAACTATATCGGATTGTTATACATCGCTCCCTGGCTGATCGGTTTTTTGACCTTACAACTTTATCCTTTTCTAAGTTCATTCTACTATTCATTTACCAACCTGAATCTATTTAAAGCGCCCCATTTCATCGGGTTGCAAAATTATATTCAAATGTTTACCGCCAATGAAGATTTCTGGCAATCGTTCAAAGTGACTTTCATTTATGTATTGGCAGCCGTGCCTGCCAAAATAATTTTTTCTTTAATCGTAGCGATGATCATGAACCAGAAACTACGGGGAATTAATTTCTTCAGGACCATTTATTATCTACCGTCGATTTTAGGCGGCAGCGTAGCCTTAGCCATCTTGTGGAAATTGTTATTTATGCAACAGGGCGTGGTCAATCACTATCTCGGGTATTTAGGTATCCCGGCCTACAATTGGCTAGGCGATCCGGGTATGGCCTTATCCACTATCAGTCTGTTGCAGTTATGGCAGTTCGGTTCGGCGATGGTGCTTTTTTTGGCGGGCCTGAAACAAATTCCGGCGGAATTGTATGAGGCGGGTAAAGTCGATGGCGCCTCCCGCCTCAAAATGTTTTTTTATATTACTTTACCGCAATTAACACCCATTATTTTGTTCAACCTAGTCATGCAAATGGTAAACGCTTTTCAAGAATTTACCGCCGCTTTTGTGATCACCAACGGCGGCCCGATGAAGGCAACCTACCTATATGGCTATATGATCTGGCAATATGGTTTTAGCTTTATGAAAATGGGCTATACTTCAGCTTTATCTTGGGTCCTTTTTATAATCGTGATGATTTTTACCGTGGTAATCTTCAAATCCTCTTCATTATGGGTCCATTACGAAGATGCAGGTGACTTTTGATGAAAAATATTACCAAAAAAACAATCGCTTATATTTTAATCAGTTTACTGGGAATTCTTATGGTTTACCCGCTATTATGGCTCATCAGCGGTTCATTTAAAACCAACGACGAAATTTTTACTGCCTTCTCGCTGATTCCATCACACTTTAGTTTTCGGCCTTACATTGACGGGTGGATCGGGATCGGGCAACAAACCTATAGCCAATTTTTTAGCAATACGCTGCAGATGGTTGCACCATCCCTCTTTTTCGATTTGCTGTCCAGCTTTTTGGTGGCTTATGGTTTTTCACGATTCCGTTTCCCATTAAAAAAAATTCTCTTTGCCTTGATGATCTCCACCTTAATGCTGCCGAAAACGGTGATTATCATTCCCCGTTATATGCTTTTTAAAAACCTCGGCTGGTTAGACAGTTATCTGCCGTTTTATATTCCGGCCTTACTAGCTACCCAGTCATTTTTCATTTTTATGTTACTTCAATTTCTACGAGGACTCCCGCGCGAGCTGGATGAATCGGCCGTGATCGACGGATGCAATTCATTCCAGATTCTATTCCGCATTTTATTGCCGCTCTCAAAACCAGCGCTCTTTTCCGCGGCGATTTTCGATTTTATCTGGCAATGGAACGACTTTTTCAATCCCTTGATCTATATCAGCAGTGTATCCAAATACCCACTGGCTCTGGGGTTACGGATTGATCTTGATGTGGGAGCTTCAGTTAATTGGGGTCAGGTGATGGCTATGTCGGTCGTAACGATGATCCCGCCGATTTTAATCTTCTTCTTTGCTCAGAAGTATTTTGTTGAAGGAATTGCAACGACCGGTTTAAAAGGATAACTATCTCAAAAAGTGAGGGGAAAACAGATGAATACCGATCAAAACGTAACGGATATCAATATTGCCTATATTGGCGGAGGCTCCCGGTTGTGGGCCTGGAAACTCATGTCGGATTTAGCCTTGGAAGAAAAGCTAGCCGGAACGGTTAAGCTGTATGATATTGACTTCAACGCTGCGGCAGAAAATGAGCATTTTGGAAATTTATTGTCCAGCCGCTCTGAAGCCAAAGGAAAATGGCGGTATCAAGCGGTCAAAACGCTGAAAGAATCGTTAATCGGGGCTGATTTTGTAATTATCTCTATTCAACCCGGAACATTTCAAGAAATGGCCTCTGATGTACATCTTCCGGAAAAATATGGCATTTATCAATCGGTAGGAGATACTTGCGGACCGGGTGGCTTGGTCCGGGCACTCCGAACGATACCGCTCTACGTTGAATTCGCCGAAAATATCCGAGAATATGCTCCAAAGGCCTGGGTCATCAATTATACAAATCCGATGACCCTTTGCACCCGGACTCTTTATCAGGTATTTCCAGAGATCAAGGCTTTTGGATGCTGTCACGAAGTCTTCGGTACCCAGGAATTACTGGTGGCGATGCTAAAAGATATACAAAATATAACCGTCCGCCGGGATGAGATTAAAACGAATGTACTGGGGATTAATCATTTTACCTGGATTGACCGGGCCTATTGCCGGGGGGTTGATTTGTTTCCATTGTATCGGGAGTTTGCTGCCAAATATTATGAGACAGGGTTCCGTATTCCCGGCGAAGAGGAATGGAACGCCTCTCCATTCCGTTTTGCTCACCGGGTTAAATTTGACCTTTTTAGGCGCTATGGATTAATTGCCGCCGCTGGAGACCGGCATTTAGCCGAATTCCTCCCACCGTGGTATTTAAAAGATCCCGAAACTGTGAAGTATTGGAAATTCAATTTAACCACCGTGGATTTCCGTATCGCCAGGCAAGAAGGATTTGACGGGCAACGGCGTCGGGTCATTGCCGGAGTGGAAAAGTTTAAATTGGAACCATCCGGAGAGGAAGGCGTTAAACAAATTAAAGCCTTGGTGGGATTGGGAGAAATGGTCACTAATATCAACTTTCCCAATCACGGTCAGTTGAAAGAAATCCCGGAAGGGGCCGTCGTGGAGACCAATGCTTATCTAAGCGACAATTCGATTCAACCGGTGGTAGCCGGAAAGTTGCCTTCCGATGTCCAAGGTTTAGTGAGCCGGCAAGTTTACAATCAAGAGACCATCCTGCAAGCCGGACTAAAAAAGAATCCGGATCTGGCTTTCCGGGCCTTTATCAACGATCCGCTGGTGAACCTGGATTTACCCAACGCCCAAAAACTATTTCACGAAATGCTTCGAAATACCAGTCAATATCTTCCCGGCTGGAAGTTTTAAGCGTTTTCATACCAAGTTGC
>DNPQ01000250.1:7746-8876 GCA_003501335.1 Bacillota bacterium | reverse complement strand
TATCTTTCCGACTCCCTCAAAGAAGAGTATCAAATACATCACGACGAATCGGTCGCTTTTTTCAAAGAAAAATTGGCTCCCTATTATTCGAGGCCAAAGCCCAACCAAAGAACGGAAAAAAGCGACGCCGTATTATTAAATAAATATACAGCTTTTCCTATATTCTTAGTGGCCATCTTTTTAATGTTTGAGGCCACTTTTACTTTATCCGGACCTCTGGTCAATATCATTCATGACCTTTTCGATTGGCTTGCCAAATTAGTGGGTTTGATGAATTTGCCGAGTTTCATAAGTTCTTTGCTCTCGGAAGGAGTGATTGGCGGTGTGGGTTCGGTTCTGGCTTTCGCGCCGCTTATTTTTATCCTATTTCTGTTGATTGCGCTGTTGGAAGATAGCGGTTATTTAGGGCGAACTGTGGTTCTGGTTGATCCGCTCTTTCAAAAGCTGGGTGTTTCGGGACGTACTTTTATTCCGATGATTTTAGGGTTTGGTTGTAATGTTCCGGCCATTATGGCGACCCGGACCATTAAGGATCGCCGGGAACGAATGATTGCCATTTTCACAAATTCCTTTATGTCCTGCGGGGCTCGTTTACCGGTTTATCTGCTGTTTACCGGAGTGTTTTTTCCGAAGAAGGCCAGTTTAATCGTGATGATGCTTTACCTTTTCGGAATCTTGATTTCTTTTGCTGCCAGTTTCGTTTTGTCACACTTGATCAAAAGTGAGGGGCAACAGGCTCTGATTATTGAATTGCCGCCCTATCGCATGCCAACGATTGGTAATGTTCTCAAACATGCTTGGTTTCATACCCGAGAATTTATTAAAAAGGCTGGGACGATTATTATTGGGTCCGTACTGGTGATTTGGACTTTGGCAAGCCTGCCGGTGGGAGTTGCTTACGGGTCGGAAACCAGTTTACTTGGGAAAATTGGTCATTTAATCAGTCCTTTTTTCAAACCGTTGGGATTTGGGGATTGGACCTTTGCGGTCGCGTTAATCTTCGGAATCGTGGCGAAGGAAGTTATTATCGGAACCTTGGGAACTTTGTATGGAGTCGGCACCACCCCATTAGCCCATGCCCTTCCTAAGTTTATTACGCCCCTTGGAGCCATCAGCTTTTTATTCTTTGT
>DNPQ01000250.1:0-7388 GCA_003501335.1 Bacillota bacterium | reverse complement strand
ATTGCCATTGCCTGGCTAGCCGCTTTTGGAGTTTATCATTTAGGGCTAATATTGGGGTTTCACTAAAGAGTTTATTTTCAAATACTGCGGAATCCCTTGCCAATAATTTCGGAAGTGTTGGTGATGGTAATAAAGGATCCCGTATCGATTTCCCGGATGTATTTCCGCAGCGCAATAGCCTGCGCCCTGGTTACCACGGTGGTGATTACATGTTCTTCATGCTCGGTAAAAGCGCCATGGGCGATATGAACTGTAGCGCCCCGGTGCAGGACGTTTAAAATATAACTCTGAATTAAATCCGGTTTGTTACTGATAATCACCAGCTGCTTGCGGAGATTTAAATTCTCGATCACCGAGTCAATGAGGAAAGCTTTAAAAATGAGTCCTATAAACGAGTACATACCAATCCGGATTCCATAAACGAAACCGGCTAGAATGGTGATAATAAAATCGGCGATCAATAGGGCTTTACCAATATCGATATTGGTAAGTTTGTTGAGAACCTTGGCTACGATATCAGTCCCGCCGGTTGAAGCATTTTGGTTGAAAGTGATGGCCGAACCCACTGCCGGTAGAAGGATTGCCAGAATTAATTCCAGCATGGTATCATTGGTAAAAGGCTTGGTTAGCGGATACACTTTATCAAGCAGCCAGACCATGCCGGAAAGCATCAGACTGGAATAGACGGTTTTGGAACCGAAGTTGCGGCCAATCATCGCATAACCGGCGATTAAGAATAAAATGTTGATGATCATCATGATGGGACCAACATTTCCTTTGGGGAAAAAATGCTGGGCAACAATGGCAATACCACTTACACCGCCGGTTGCAAAATGATTGGGAATCTTAAAGAAATGGATACCTGCCGCTACTAAGGCTAGACCCAAGTTAATCAGCAAAAATTCCTTGATTTTATCCCTATGGGATTCACTAAAAGCTAATTTCGGCATTGTTATACCTTTCATAAATTTAAAGTTTGCGGTCGAATTATATCCGCCTACCGATGGCAAATTAAACTTTGATTTTATCCAATTTATGTATTTCTAAGTATATGACTAAGACTTCTAACTATTTTCAATACACGAATGATTGTATCAAAATAATATCATAAGCATTCAACAGACGTCAAATCATGAAGATACCAAGTTTGACAAGATTTGATTTTAAATCACAAATCCTCCATTGGGACTTAAAACCTGGCCGGTGATGAAATCGGCGGCATCCGAGGCTAAAAAAAAGGCGGCTGCTGCGATGTCTTCCGGTTTTCCCAAACGCTGTAAAGGAGTGGCAGATCTTAATTCAGCCCGATCTTCTTCTTGAAAGGACTCCAACATATCGGTTTGAATCACGCCGGGCGCGATACAATTCACTTGAATATGGGAAGGCCCAAGTTCTTTGGCTAAAGCTTTGGTGAGTCCGATGACTCCTGCTTTGGCAGCGGAATAATGAACTTCGCAGGAGGCGCCGACCAGGCCCCAGATGGAAGCAATATTGATGATTTTGCCTCTTTTTTGGGAGATCATATAGTGCAGGACGGCTTGGGAGCAGTTAAAGACGCTTTTTAAATTGATATTCATCATCTGGTCCCATTCGCTTTCGGTAATATCAATAAACAATTTCGAGGCGGCAATACCAGCATTGTTGATTAGAATATCAATGCCCCCAAATGTGTCGGTACAAAATTTGATCATGGAATCGACTGCAGCTCTTTGTGACACATCGGCCCGGAAAAGTGCAACCGAAGCCCCTTTTTTTTGAAGGGACGAGAAAAGCTCCCGGGCCGCGGATTCAGAATGGTTATAATTAATTAAAACATTATAATCCTTCATCCCGAATAATTCGGCAGTTGCTTTCCCGATACCCCGGGAAGCGCCGGTTATGAGTACGGTCTTCCGATTGGTCATCAAAATATCCTCCTTTTGTTGGATTCAATGCCTGATGGAGACATTTGAGAATATAAGCGACATTGGCGCAGAAATTCTTTAGCAAATCCGGTGTTGCTCCAAAAATGCAAGTGGGCATATCCGGCGAGCATATTGTGGACTTGAAACCCACAGTCCCATTCCTTGAGATCTTGGCCGTTTTTGGTTTTCCGAACCCGAAAGCAGTGGGGTACAGTTGCACTGACCTGGGTTTGCGAAAAATGGAATTCATGGCCCCGGATCGATGCTCCCTTTTTGGCAATCACATTGTCTGCTTGAATTTCAATTTCTACATACCCAAATCGTTGCAGTGAATAGGTCATTTGGCTTTTACCAGGTATGATGCCCACCATCGTAAATAAATTTCCCTCATTATCGGTGATACTTTCCGATAAATACATCAATCCGCCACATTCGGCATAGGTTGGCAGCCCCTCGGAAATTTTTTTGTGAATCGACTGCCGCATGGAATTATTCTTCTGTAATTGGGCCGCCCATACTTCGGGGAATCCCCCGCCGATATAAAGGCCGTTAATCTTCTCGGGTAATTGATGATCTTCCAAGGGACTGAAAAATACGACTTCCGCCCCCAAATCATGAAAAAGGTCAAGATTATCGGCATAATAGAAATTAAAAGCCCTGTCCCTGGCCACGGCAATCCGTACGGAAGTTTTTTGGGCGGGAATTTCGTTCAAGGTCCAGGAATTATTTAATTTTCCGGCATGGTGGGCAATTTGAATCAATAAATCCAAATTGATGGTTTTTTCCACCGCAGCGGCTAAAAGATTCATTCTTCCTTGGAGATCAGCTATTTCTTCACTGGGGATTAACCCCAAATGCCTGCTTCCCAGTGCAAATTCAGCTTGCTTTGGAAGATAACCGAGCACCGGAAGGTTTAAATGCATGGTAATGATTTCCCGGAGTAATTGATAATGGGATTCATTGCTGATGTTATTGATAATAATCCCGGCGAGGGGAACTTCGGGATCAAATTGTTGAAAACCTTTTATTAAAGCGGCAATACTTAAAGACATTCCCGCTCCGTCTATGACCAAAATCACCGGGGATTGAATGATCTTGGCAATGTGCGCTGTACTTCCGATAATGGATTCGCCGCCGAAACCGTCATAGAGTCCCATAACGCCTTCGATAACTGATATATCGGCATCAGCGCTATTCCGTATAAAAAGGCCGGCTAACGTTTTTTCATCTAAAAGCCAGCTGTCAAGATTTCGCGAACTCCGTCCCGTGAGAAAGGTATGAAACATGGGATCAATAAAGTCAGGCCCGGCCTTGAAAGGTTGGACTTTAAGGCCCCGCTTGACTAAGGCCGCCAGGATACCGCAAGTTATGGTAGTTTTTCCACAACCACTATGAGTTCCCGCAATGATTACGCTGGACAAGAAATCCGCTCCTATTAAAAACATCATTAAAATTTAATTATAATATAAGTATACATGAAGTGTTTCATGGTTTGAATAAGTAAATGCAAAAAAGATCCATCGAATCTATCTGGGGGAAAACGCCAAATGAGCTATAGATAAATGCTAGGGAAATTTGTCAAATTCAGCGGATTGGGATATAATGGTTTTCAGATTGAAAAGATCCAAGGCGCTATTTTTAGCCTAACAGGGAAACAGGTGAGAATCCTGTACGGTCCCGCCACTGTAATCGGGGAGTTTCTTAAAAAGCATCATTCGCAGAAAAGTATCCTTCGTAGAATGATGACTAAGCCACTGGGTAAATCCCGGGAAGACGTTAAGAAACGATGAACCAGGAGTCAGGAGACCTGCCTTGGATTTGATCCAACCTACGAGAGATGGGGGTGGTTTTAATGGCGTTATCATTAAAGTCTTATTTCCGTTTACATGGGGATAAGGCTTTTTTTGTTGGCCGGAGTTATTTAAAGTTTGAAGAAGGATGAAGTAATCTGGAGAATATGAAGAACAGATAGCTAAAATTGAAGGAGGTTTGGATTGTTGAAGAAGAATCGCTATTTTTTAACGATTGTTTCGATGATAGGATTACTATTTTGTTCATCCGTGATTTGGGCGGATGATTCCGATAATAATGTTTCTGAAGAAGAAGTGGTGGTGACCGCGTCCCGGACGGCAGAGCCGGAGTCGCAAGCCCCCGGGAAAACGGAAGTCATCACGAAGGAAGATATTGAACAGTCCGGGGCGACGACGGTGGCGGAAGCTTTGACGGATGCGGGTGAGACCATTTCTACCTATGGAGGCCAGTCGGGAATTGCCAACATTCAACTGGATGGGAGTGGGTCCGGACATACTTTGGTGTTAATTAATGGGGTGCCGGCTAACACCGGGGGTGTTGATTCGGTTGATTTAAGATATTTTCCAACTGCAGGTATCCAGCGAATTGAAGTGGCCCATGGACCGCTTTCTGCTTTATATGGTTCCAGCGCAATGGGAGGCGTAGTTAATATCATTACCGACTTGACCGGGGAAATAAAAAATGAAGTGAGCCTTAGTGGTGGCAGTTTTAATACCCGGGGTTTGGATTATCTATGCCAACAAACAAATTGGGGTTTTGCGGTAGGGGGTCAAAAGACAGATGGATATTTGGACTATGATGAAAACTATGCTAATTATGGAATGGGACAATATAACTTTTTTCAGTCCAATGATGAATATCTTAAACTCTATTGGCAAATTTTAAGTACCCATGGCCAATTTCCGGGATCATCGCAATATCCTGAAAAGGAATTACAGGCCGAACAAAGCAGCCAAATTAATTTGAATGGATGCAATGAAATATGGGGAGGTAAGTGGGAGTATAAGATATATAGTCAGTATCTGGATAATCAATTCGACTATGTGGATTATAATAGTCAATCGGAGCACCAGACTTTGAAAAACGGATTGGATGCTGCGGGAGTTTATAATTTTGGCAGCCATGAATTGATTAGCGGCGCAACTCTTAAATATGATCATTTCGACAGTACAAACAGCGGGACTCATTCTCAAAGCAGTGAAGCTTTATATGTCCAGGATAGTTGGAGTTTTGCAAACCGATTCCAATTAGTGTCCGGTTTACGATGGGATCAGAGTTCGGATTTTTCATCTCCAATATCTCCTAGAATAAGTCTTGTTGATGCGATTACTGATCAATTCAGTATTAAAATGGGATATGGGAGAACGTTCACAGCACCAACGATTGATGACTTATATTGGAGTGATGCTTATGATCAAGGTAATCCTAATCTCAAAGCGGAAACGGGTGGACGGTACGATTTGATAGGAGAATGGAAACGAAATCAGCAATCCCTGACAGTTGATATATTTCAGAGTAATTTACATGATGGGATTGTCTGGGAAGAGGACTCTGGTGTGTACACTCCGGTTAATGTCGATAGGATGCGAATCCAAGGTATAAGCCTGCAGTGGGGAAAAACTTGGTTAGATAGGCTTACGACTTCAATCGGATATAACTGGCTTGATAAAGAAGGGTACGATGCAACCAGCCGTGAATACAATGAAGATTTGAATACCTTTGGCAAGCAGCAATTCAATGTGGGTTGCAATTTTAAATACTATTCCTGGGTCTATGGTATGAATTGGTATTTTGTTAGGGAACGAAGTGACAATATGGCAAATTATGATGTCTTGAATTTAAATGTTAAATATCAGATGAACCAACATCTGAGTTTTGCTGTGGCAGCCGATAATTCAACGGATGAGTATTATGAAGTGAATGAAGGCTATCCAATGCCTGGACGTTCCTATACCCTTAGTACCAAATATACTTTCTAGGTGGTCTGATGTTTAAGAAGTGTTTATTGGTCTCGATTGCATTTCATATTATTTTGTTTCTTGGGGCGGGTTTAGACTCGTCCCATTCTTCAGCACAACAAAGGCCGCCTGTTTTTGAAATCGTCAGCGCAAGGATGACTGAGGCCGCAGGGGCAAGGGGTCCAAGGGATGAAACAGGATTAGCGACAGTGCAAAAAGCAAAGTTTGGCACTGGGAAATCAGCCAAAAGGCCGGATGTTCCGGCCAAG
This sequence comes from Bacillota bacterium, assembly GCA_003501335.1. GTDB lineage: Bacteria > Bacillota > UBA4882 > UBA8346 > UBA8346 > UBA8346. The sequence continues at coordinate 1,445 of DNPQ01000250.1, read as the reverse complement.
GTTTCGAAACCTTTTTCTGTCAAGGAACAACCGCAAGAGGCGGCTGTTGATTTGCCATCCGACACGAGTCAGGCTCGGAATGTACAACAGGCAGATCCAAATCCATCCGCTGTTTCGATGGTTAAGAATGGAACGTCGACATCTGGAGAAGGTCATGGGGAAGCTGAAAATACAGGTATAGCCGGTAGTGGGAACCCAATGGGAAGCGGAGGGGCGCCGGGAAATCCCCAGGGGTTTGGAGTCCAAGCCCCACAAAAGAGTTACACCCGAAAAGCGGATTACCCGCAGCTTGCCAAGGAAAAGGGTTGGCAAGGTACAGTATTTTTGGAAGCTGCTCTTGGAAAAAACGGCCGGGTCGAAAAAATAACAGTCATTCGCTCCTCCGGTTTTGAAGTCCTCGATCAGGAAGCGTTGAAAACAGTTAAAAAATGGCGTTACCAAGCTGCAACGCAAGATGGGAAACCAATTGAGTGGCGGTTGCGAATTAAGTATGTTTTTAATCTGGAGGATTGAAAGATGTCTTTGATCCAAAAAGGCGGTTTTTTCATGCTGCCGTTACTTTTATGTTCCATTATCATGGTAGCCGTTATTCTGGAACGTCTGGCCGTTTTTTATCAGGTCCTCAAAAAACCTTTGATGGATTACCAGGATGCAGGGGTGATGATTCAAAAGCTACGTTCTCATTTAATGATTCTTTATACGATTATTGTAATCGCGCCTATGTTGGGCTTGCTCGGTACAGTGATCGGCCTGATGAAATGCTTTCATTTGCTGGGAACGACGGTGACTACAACTTTTGATCCCAAAGCATTGAGCCTGGGAATCAGTGAAGCCTTGGTGACGACGGCGGCCGGCTTGACCATTACCGTGATTGCCACGATTTTTTATAATTATTTCAACACCCGTTTGGACGGCTATGTCATGGAGTATAACATCGCTTGTAATCCCGGCGGCCCGCAAGCAGCTGCCGCCCAAAATCAGAACCATGGTGGCGTCGATGAATAAAGCCCCCATCCAGTTAAAACCTTTGCCGGAACCCCGATTGGAAATATTGAACCTGATTGATATTTTAATTACCCTGGTGGCTTTTTTTATGCTGACTTCCACCTTTGTGGTGGAACAATCTCATCAAAATATCGGCGTCAATCTGCCTCAAGCGCGGCAGGCCGGAAAATCCGACCAGGCTCCGGCGAAGTTGATCGTGGAATTGGATAAAAACCATCAACTGTTCTTTAAGGGACAACCCGTGAAGCGGTCCGCCTTGAAAGAGTTATTTCAAGGCCAGAGCCCGGATGAGGTTCTTACGGTTAGGGCCGATAAAGACTGCCGTTATTCCTGGGTCGTTGAAGTGCTGGATTTGGCGGCTGGCTGTAAATTGAATAAAGTAGCTTTGGAAGTCAGCAAGTAGTCCTTAACGCCAAGGAGATTTTCTAAGTCATCGAGGA
>DNPQ01000435.1:10556-12486 GCA_003501335.1 Bacillota bacterium | reverse complement strand
AAAAGCGTAATTGGCCATGACTGTCCCTTGGAACGGATCGATAAAGCAGACCCGGAAATAATAAGGATTACCTTGAGTCACCAAAGGGTTGGTGCAAGAAGCGCCGACTGCGGGAACTTTTGCATTCTTGACAATGTCACCGGCAGCCATTGAAAGTGAGCTGCCCCAGCTCCCAATGATAGCTGCGACTTTATCTTTTTCGACAAGTCGGGCAGCGGCCGTAGCGGCTTCAACCTTATCCGACTTATTATCGGCAATTACCAGTTCGATTTTCCTGCCTAATACGGTAGGATAGAGTTGATTGGCAAGTTTAACACCCTCAATCTCTAATTCGCCACCCGCTGCATTGGCGCCGGTCATTGGTTCAAAAATACCAATTTTAATGGTATTGCTTGCTGCACCGGATACGCTTGCAAAAACCGGGATCAACAAAACCAAGGCTAACAAAAAACATAAACCACGCTTCATTAAATTGATTTCCCCCTTATTTTATATTTTGGGTTTTTAATAAACCCAAATAAACTTGTTTTCGCTCGTTAAGTAAATTCGCCGAAAGATTCACATAAACCTGCCAAAAGCTTCACACAAAACTAAAAAATAACTATAAAAGAAAAATTTCGACGTCCCCCTTATTAGTCCTGCCATAAACTGAAGAAAATGGAGAAATGCCAACCATTGGTAAAATTACAATGCTTGTAATATCTCCGGAAAATTCAAAAACTGTCCTGAAGGTTTCCTACGGGGATGGGACAATCAAAAGGATTCCATTCAATAACTCATAGAAGAAGCTGCTGCTTGTTCCCGGGTCAAATCAGACTGGAAATGAGGCGCCACCAGATTGATTCCTCCGGGGACCACCTGAAAAACAGCTTCCTTTCCTTGAATAATCTCTCCATCAAGATTCAAAGCGATCTCCCGGTCGCAAACGGCTTTCAGTTCACGGGCTTTAAAAAATGAAACCCCTGGTACGTCACGGTGTTGCCCCTTGACATATTTGGGAAGGGTGGTCAGAATCTCAAAAAAGTTTTTTTGGTGAATTAGGCAGACGTCCAGCAACCCGTCATCAATTTTTGCTTCCGGAGCCGGCAAAATTCCCCCGCCGTAATATTTACCATTGGCAACCGCCAATAATAAAAACTTATCATCAATTCTTTGATTGTCAATTGTAACAACCATATGAAGATTTTTATATCGAAACATTGTTGTAATAATACTTGCAAAATAGCATAAATTGGCGGGTAACCATGAAATTTTTTTAATTTTTTGGGCATGAAAAACCACTTCCGCATCAAATCCGAAAGAAGCGATATTGGCGAAATAGCGTCCGTTAACCATTGCGATATCAATGGGATTCGTTTCCCCATTTGCCGAACAATCAAGCAGATCCTGAAAGGACAAACAATGGGGGCGCGTGCCTGCGCTGGATTTAAAAAAATCATTTCCGGAACCGGATGGAATGATTGCCAAACTGCAATAAGTCCGGTTGGCGCTTTGAAGAATACCATTGACGATTTCATTTACAGTGCCGTCTCCGCCCACTGCATATATCCGTAACTCATTATGGATATTAGCGTTCCCGGCATATTGGCGGACAATGTCCGTTGCCTGTCCGGGATATTGCGTTACTTTAATGTCATATTCACTGCCATATTTGTTAAAATATTTTTGAATCTCTGGGATGAGTTTTAACGGTTTTCCTTTTCCTGCCACGGGATTAATGATAAAGAGATGCTTCAAGTCCATATTCTCCTATTTACAATATTGATAGCTGATGATGAAGACCTGCCGATTACTCTTGGGCAAAAAAATGTTGTTACAAGCCTACCTTAAACTCAATAACAAACTTTTACCCGGCTCATATCAAAATATTGGTCAGTATTTCATCTTCCCGTAAAAGCCTTTTTGCCAAACGACGGTTTTCTTCAATATG
>DNPQ01000435.1:0-10225 GCA_003501335.1 Bacillota bacterium | reverse complement strand
TCATCTGTAAAGTCTTGACGTAGGCAAAAAATCCTGTTTCCGTCAAGAACTTAGCGACTCTGGGAACCCGGTGATTTTGGACCTTACTCATGATATAGGTGGCGACACCGACTTGAATACCGTGCAACTGAGGCTTTTCCAGAAAAGAATCGAGGCCGTGGGATATGAGATGCTCACTGCCGCTGGCCGGAGCACTATTTCCGGCTATTTCCATAGCGATACCGCTCATAATTAATGAATCCACCAATTCGTTCAAAAAAAACTCATCGCGGATATTCATTTGAATATCCATCCGCACTATGCTATTGACTGACTTTTTGGCGATCATCACCGCAAAATCATTGACAGTTCCGTTGCCGTTTTCTTCTTCATACTCCCAGTCATAAATGGCCGTGATTTTGGAGACCAAATCGCCAATTCCCGAATAAATCAAGCTCTCCGGCGAATTTTTAATAATGTCGATATCCACAATGATGCCGTAGGGCATTTTCGCCGGGACCGAGCGACGGCGGCCGGCAATGAAGAGGGAACAACCGGAACTGGAAAAGCCGTCATTGGAAATAGAAGTGGGAATACTGATAAAAGGCACATTATTTAAAAAGCTGATATATTTGGCCATATCCAGCACTTTACCGCCGCCGACTCCGATGACCGCCTGGGTATGGGCGGGTATCGTAAAAGCAAAAGTTGCTAAACTCTCTAGTTGGTTATCATCCTGTTCATAAATTTGGAGTATTTGAATACCGGCCCTTTTTAACGACTCGACAATGGCTGCTCCGAACAACTGATAAATTCCGGCACCGAAACACACGACAACATTTGAAAGAGCATTTTTAGCAATCAGCGCGCCGATATTTTGAATATTCCCTTTTCCAACATCAAGGATGGTGGGAATCGAGATACGACTGGCAATGGTTTTCATGAATCATTTCTCCAAATTATTTTATTGTTTCAAGTCATTCATACCGATCTATCCGGAAACCCCGGTTTTGCTTTCCAGGTCCGGGCCCATTGAGTGTGGACATTGAATTACCTCTGGTAAAATGGCCTTTTAAGCCCTCTCACCCTAAAAATATATGTCTATTTTACCATATTATTGTCGATTGGTGTTTGTAAATTTGGTGGCTGGCTTTAAGATCCTTGCAGGTAACGGGCTTTAATTGGTAGGAAGAGTACCGCTTTTGGGGATTGGCCAAGAGAGGGGCAAGTCGATTAATTGGAGCTATTGACACAAATTATCTTTTTCCGGGTTGATTATTTGAGCTTTCAAACTCATTCTGTAAAGCTTTCTTTGAATAAAGTCAAGTAATAAATTGCTTACTATAACGAGCTTCCCTTTTATAAAGAATAAACATTTATCGACTCGGAAAGTAAAACCAATTAAAGGAGGTCATGGAATGAGTATCAATAACGGTTTAAAAATGAATTTTGAATTACGGGCCCTGGCCAGGGAAAAATTAAAGAGGCGAAGGTTATATGCCATTTTAGTTTGCTTGATTGCCGCCATCCTCAACTGGTGGCTCTTATGGGCTGATCATTAACGGACCGCTTTCCCAGGGTCTGGCCACCTTCTTTCTCAACCAATCTTCATTAATTCTTTGACTGAAGAATCCCAAGGCAGCAACTGCTTCGTATCCTCCAGAAATATACCGTTTTCGATATACAGGAAGATCGTTTCATCCAACTGCATCATTCCTTTTAAATTCCCTTGATTTCAACCAATTGTTGTTTCCACATTTTTTAACCCTCCCCGGTTATGATTGGGGTATTATTGCAAAACATTGATATCAAGGTTATAATTATATCTAATTTGCAATCTACCGGGACCGGTAAAGCTTCAATATTTCGCCAAAAATAACCCGGGAAAATGTTTTGCAAATTACGGCTTCAAAATTGCTTTTTTCCAAATAAATATCGATACTTGGAACAAATATTCTTTCGCCCGATTGAACCCGTTCATAAATTATATTTAATTTCGTGATGGCCCATCCTGCGGTGGATGCGCTATCGTAACTAATAGCATCAACAATTCTGTCCCATAAATCATCCGAAATAAAAGCGGAGGTTCGCAAAAAATCGTCAGCTTTTTTATTCTGTTCGATTGCCTCTCGAATGCTTTTTTCATATTCCAATAATCTTTGCGGATCTTTACACCATTTCTTGATATCTTCCATATATGCTGAAATATCCACATCATCATATGCTGAAATATCCACATCATCAGCCATTTTTTACCTCTATTTTAAAATTATCCTATTCGATAACTCATTCTTCATCCTTAACGGACTGCCGTCATATATCGGTTATACAGATTAGCGCATTCTTTAAGGCATTCCAAATATAACCTTCTGAACTCGGCTACTGGGCACAATTTAAGGTAACTTTCATCTTCCAGCAACGATATCAGAGGTTTCAAGGTGCAATAATACCCGTCATCGCTTTGCTTGGTTAAAATTGCTTGATATTTTTTCAATATTACGATGTAAGAATCATCAATTAAGCGATATTTACATTTAGATAATTCATTATCAAAAAAAGTACGAATTTCGCCAGCAAAAAATTGGCCATTATCATTGTCAAAGAAGGCCCCGCTTATTGGGGAATAATATTTATGCTTGTTCTGGTAAAATTTCTTTTCAATATAAAACTTATGCCAATTCATGACCTCCCTGTACCGGCCCCCCAATGCTTCCGGCTCATTGAAAATTGTTTCTGGCTTGCATTTTACCAAATAATCAAAAATAGCGGCCTTATTTTCATAATCGGTTATTGTGGTAATCGAACACCAACAGATATAGTTGTTATCCAACTTTCCTATGATACACGCCTCTTGCTCCGGACTAACATATATCGCAAACGAGATTTCCGTATTATCCAGATTATAATTTGGGGTGACCCGGTTAATTTGCTGAATCTGATTCAACTGCTCCATTTTTTCCCTATCATTTGATGTAATATTTAAATTCCTTTCTTCCATTTCTTTATTTTAATCTCCCTAAGACACTTCCTTAAATGGAGATCCCGCTCCTCCCAATCCATTACAACTGATCCTGCGTGTTCAGGTTTCATATCATATTTCGAATATTCGCCCAAATGGAATCAACCTCTTCATTAATTAGCGCCCGGAACTGAGCTCTTAACCAGATCGATGATCAATATCACTTTTTTCTCCTCGTCAATTTGGATATTCATTAATAAACCCTTAACAATCATATCTTTTAGCTCCATCATAACCTCATCGGTCGAACATCTCATTAATTTGGCGATTCGATTGATATCCCTTTCCTTTTTCCTGCTGATAATTTTCACGAATTTTCATTGCCTTTCGGCGGAACGAAACCGGGTTCCCAAAAAACTGACGACAATACCAATGCTGCCTAAAATGGTCACTATAAACCGGCCCGGAAAATCGATAACACAAATAAAGAGACTGAACAAAACAAAAAGGCAAAGCAATAGCCAGGCGCTTGTGCTTATCGGATACCGCTTGAAATTTGCAATAATAGACCACCCGGTGATTTTTGTTTTTTCCGATCGATCAGCGAAGCTGATTTTTTGGCTGTTCAGATCCAGCTGCGCAGCGGTAAAATAGCGGTTGGCAATCATTTCCTGTAAATCTTGGCGGACAAAATCGACCTGTTGGGAAAGAGCATCGGCAATCTGTTGGACATCAACTTCATTTTGGTCGGCAATAACCTCGGCATACCGTTTGCATCTTCTGACGGTGCTAATTGTCCGGTTTCCGAAGCAGAGAACGACAACTCCAAGCACCACACCAAAAGAACAAAATATCATACCCGGAACAGATTTTAGCCGTTGGTCCAAAAGTGTGATAATAATGCATAACCCGAAAAAAGCCATAAATACACAACCCATGATCCGCTGAAACAAACCTTTCGCTTTGGCAAAGGCAGTGAATATTTTGGATGTTGCATCAATTTTCTCCATATTGTAACCTCCCATAATGGCTTTAACACTCTTACCTGCCTTGATGTTTTTGTAATTTCCCTGGTTTTTCATTCAACCAGACTCTTCAGATAATCGATTGCATGATACATATTGTTCAGAACCATCACCTTTTCTCCTTCATACATTTCAGTCCGGCAATGATCACTTTGAAAAATTTTAGTCATCCATTTCTCAAAGTCGGATGTAATCATTTCCGGTTCATTCTCAGGATTCATATACCCACAATCGGCAGCAATTATTTCCTTGGCTTCAATATCGACCCATTTCTGTTGTTTAGGAGAATTCAGAAGCAAATTTCTCATAGGCCTTTTGAGTATTCAGCGCTCTTGCCGCGGCATCCATGATTGGATCGGCCGAACCGGACAGCCATAAAATAAGAAAACGCTGATCATCTTTAACCCCAAATAATCCTTCCACTTCAAGCTCGATCAACGTCTGAAGCGCCTGTCTCAGTACATCTTCCCTGAATTTCCCAAAATCATCGTCCATCTCCTCGCAGTATGCTTTAATCATCCGGTTTACTTGATCAAACAGTCCTAAATCGTCCCAATCGCTCCATTCATCGGGACTATACCTATAATAAACATACATCGGGTCTGATATGACTGTCTTTAAAGAACTTACTCTATTGGAGACCGGACCAATACTCGAAACATCATCCGATGTATACAAAGAATACCCGTAAAAGTCTTCCTCCGGATATCTCTCCATTAAAGTCCGATAGTGCTGGCTGACTGCCTTTTTCAATTCATTTTTCAGGTTATCCATAAACGATTGGCTCATTATATCCTCCATCCAAACTGAAAAGTCTATTCCAGTGCCATATACATTTTAACTGTCTGTATCAGCCGATTATTGGCCTCCGCTTTTCAGAGGGCATATCACAAAGTTGAATGACAATTTACCGCTATTTCTCAGCGGAAGCCCTGGCTAATGCTCGTTCAGCTGAATTGCCTCCATCCATTATGCATTCTTCTGTTCCCAACATGTGAATTCATCGTTTTCCGCTGACGCCATCGCTTGGATATACCGTTCAAAGTCGAACCCCTCGAGCTTTGAAACTCTATCAAATACTTCATTGTAACCATTAGCCTCTGAAGGCACCAAACAGCGTTTCCTCTCGCCCAAAAGCGCCAAAAATACGTCATCGATAAAAGGTCCTTGATCGGTAGTAATCACCGAGATCTTCATTATTTCCTCCCAGCGAATAGAGGCGGTTGAATTATCGGGATATTCCACTTTCACACCGTCATCATCACAAAATGCCCTTGCTTTTTGGGGGCTTACTTTTTGACGGAACCATTGCAACATATTTTCACCTCGTCATAAATATCAGGAAATAATTCCTTGATCCACTGATTGAAACGGCCAATATCGAGTGGATACCCTCTTCAACTTCAATCGTTTCCTTCTTTTCAATTCGGGTTCTTAAAATCAACAGTTTCTTTATGGCCCATTGTACCGTTGTTGCAGCGCCGTAAGAATACCCATCATACAATTGATAAATTAATTTCTTGGGCAAATAGTCGGTTTCCGCTAAAAAGATATCAAATCATGATTATAGTCAGTTGGAAAATTTATTTCGCAGATTTTATTAAAATCCACTTTGATCCTGCTCTCTTTGTTTATGACAGTTCATAAGCTGAAGTAATCAGTGCAGGTAACCACCAATTGATTTTATTCAGAAGGGAAACATTGTAATGTAGAAGAATAAATGCATTGTTCAACATCACGAGCAATAAATAAACCAATGCACTGTACCCTCCGACACCATACCATACAACAAACATATCTTCCAACCCCAATTAAATATCAGCAACCTTTAAAATGAATTGGCGCCAATTTAAGAACGAATGAATCTGACCTTTTCCTTGATAATCTTGTACAATTCCGGACTGTTTTCGATATCTTTCAAATGAATGTACAACGGCTCTTGATTGGATACGATGATTTTAATCAAGTTTCCGACATTCTTTTCAACCAGCCAACGAATTCCGGCAAAAGGCGGAGCCGCCACAGTCAATGACTTTTCAGTTGATTTAGGGTTATTAATGATCTCGGAAGCTTCTTCCATGTATTCCCATTTGGTGGTAGAAAACGGCATATTCCATAAAAATTTCTCTTCAATACCCTTCTCGGTAACAATGATTCGCTTCGATGCGGAAAAAATATAAAGGATGGCTTCCAGCGAAATCAAAACTCCATAATAGGGTAAGGATAAATATAATTGCGGTTTATCAATGACCCGTGGCAAAAGTGCCAATCCCACCAGCAATAAAATCTTCAAAAAATATTTCTGCCTGTATTTAAAAACAGTCATATTCGTTTCCTCCTTAGCCATGATATTAACGATATTTAGCGCTTCTTAAAAATCAAGACAAGAAAAGCCTGATGTTCTTAATAATGTTGCCTCATACGCATTTTAGTCGTCAATATTATCTTAAAAATAAAATATTTAGCAATACATTTCGTTGCTAAACAATTAATTCCTGTATATTTACATTTATCGGTATAAATAAAATAATTCAATCAAAAAATGTTATTGCCGTGGGAAACCGTTCCATCTATTTAAGTATTTAAACTCAGACAACATCTGCTTCCTCCAACTTGTTTTCTCGGGTCCATTTTTTCGGCGTATTCATATTCATTTTTGGAAATAGGAATGGCTTAAAGCCAAGCAACTTTCTTATCTGGAATTTAAACAGAATCAACCTGACCAAACAGCGCTTTATTTTGATATTTCAGTATAATGGGATAAGCATCGTCCGGATTTTTCCGGACCTTTGCCGCTTCCTCCGGGGTAATTTCAAGTTCCTGCATCTGGACGGCCAATTCACCCGCATCAAAACGCAAAAAATATTTCCCATCCCTTTTCAGCAATTCAAGCCAGCTATTTTCGAAAATAACTTCCATGAATATCCTCCCCGCCTATCGTCCACTATAAATTACTTTCACTCACTCTTCCAGAGTATACTGGGGTCCGGTAAACAACATTTCCATCGTACCCGAACCGAAAGATGTTATGGGCCTATCCATGGGGTACTCCTGAAAATCCCATTCATGGCCCTGGAGCAAATATAAATTCTCATAATATAATATTTAATTCAGCATATGTCCCACAGTCCATGTAACATTCAATTTTTATCATAATCATTAAATATAATCATTATTAATAAAATAACAACCAGAAAACATCCCAAAGTTTAATTCATTCAAATCAACCTCCGGCTACTGCCGGAGGCTGATTTCAGTTTGATCTTTCACTTTTACTCTGCCGAGATGTGACATTTGGTGTCATTGGCGGACCAATGTGGAGGCTTTGAAGGAACCTTTATTCCTTGAAAAATAGCTTTTTCTGCTTAAAAGATACCTTTTGGTAGCTTAAGAGTACCTTTTTATTCTTCGCAGCTACCTTTTCCTTACGCCAAAATAACAACACTTCCGCCCGGAAGAAGCTTTTATTCACTCAAAGATAGCTTTTTGGAGCTTGGAGGGACCTTTTCCATGCCTGGAGTTACCTTTTTCGAGTTCAGAAATAACATTACCGGAGTCCGGGAAGAGCTTTTGCTGGTTCAGAAGGAGCTTTTAGAAGTCCGGGAGTGGCTTTTTCTAGTCTAAAAGGAGCTTTTGATGGCCTAAAGGTTGCTTTTTCTATTCTAAAGAGACTTTTTCTATCCCGCAAGGAGCATATCCTGACGATTGATTATTTCAGTATATTGGTTAAAAAAATCATCGTACACATACATTTTTTATCTCTGCAAATTAACCATTGGCTCCTAATTTTACATTCATTTTCTTTTCCAATTTTGAGCTTAATTCTTTTTCCAACATTTGTTTTCTTGCTCCGATAAATGAATCAACATGGGTTTGGTCCGGCCACTCACTGTTATTCCTTAACCGATTGGCATACCTAAAATTCATCATATGCGTTCTTTGCAGCATCTCTTGAAGGAAAAGTTCTGGATAAGTAGCACCGATACATTATCCCCCATTCCGGATGATCATATTTTTTGATTTGGTAAATAATTCGGGGTATGGCTTCTTCAATCTCTTTCATAATATTCTTTATATGGTTCTCGTGTTAGTTACCAATTCCAACGATGATTGCAAAAAAACACCGTCATTAACCTAGCCGAACGATTTTTGACGGTGTTGAAACCAAAGTTATTCCATTAAAATTTTTTGATTAACAAATCAAACTACTTACTTTAGTAATTATTGAAGCTGTTTATCGTTCGCCGTTCTAATCTGGTTTTCCCATTGTTGCTGGGCAAACGAATAGGTCGCGGTTACGCTATAATCAGCTTCCCATATATCCGGAGTACTGCCAAGCAATTTGCCAAATAGTCCTTTAGTACTTGGGCTATCAATAGTCCAATGTACCCTGCCGGTATAGGTATAAACTACGCTATCATAATCCAGCCCTTGCCGCTGCATCGTCGGCTCGGATACGGAAAGCACTTCTACCTTATAGGTATGACCGGGCTCACGACTTGTTGGCCAATTATCAAATAATTTAATTACATCATTTTTAGTCGGCGCTGCAGGAGGAGTTGGCAGCGGTTTAGTCGGCTCCTGGATTAAGACACTCTGTTCTTTGTTACTTTTAAAAATAACATCAAGGGACCATTCACCCTGAACCTCGATATAATTGAGATAAACATTGTCACGATAAACCTGTCCGTAAGAACCTTCCCACTCAACTATCACTCCTGCACAATAGTAAGGATAATATAAAAGATCCTTTTCTACCTTGGTAAAGCGGTCTTTTGGGTATAATTCAACTTTTAAACATTTCCCCGTAATTACTTTTGAAGCGTTAGCGTTAAAATCGTCTATAATGTTTTTTGAGTCAAACGGCGCTTCGGCAAAGGCAACACTTAATGAAACAAGAATTAACAATAAAACTAGGACAACCTGCTTTGTAACCTTAAACATCTGATGATCCTCCTTTAAAAAAATTATTTTCCTTTTTTTGAAAATATAATTATCACCATTCGGCGATAAATTACCATAATTAATTTCTATTCTTTTTATTCTAATTCCTGTTTTAATTAATATTTTTCTAAATTTTTTTGTTTTATGGAACATAAAATAAAATTTATTATTTAACTGCACTTGTTATAGAATTCAATTTACAAAAATGTCATACCAAATGACCTCTTTATCATCGCCAGACCACGGGTAATTTTTGGGAAATATTTTTTCCCCTTCCAGGAGATTGCCGTAAAATTATCGAAATAATATCGAAACAATAAAACGACCGCATTAGCCCGGTCATCTGGAGGTAGCAATGACATCAACACAATGGCAAAAATTACAAAACGGCAGTGATATCCGAGGCATCGCCCTGGAAGGAGTCCCCGGTCAAGCGGTAAACCTGACAGAGGATACGGTTCAGACAATTGCGATGGCCTTCGGCGTATGGCTGGCCAATATTAAAAATAAACCTCTCTCCCAATTGAAGATTGCAATAGGGCATGACTCCAGGCTCTCCGCCCCGACACTTAAAAAGGCAGTTATCCAGGGTTTAACCAAAATCGGTTGCAATGTTGTCGACTGCTCTCTGGCTTCCACTCCGGCGATGTTCATGACCACGGTTACTCCCGGTTATGAATACGACGGCAGCATCATGGTTACCGCCAGCCACCTTCCCTTCAACAGGAACGGGCTCAAGTTCTTCACCCGGGAAGGCGGCCTTGAAAAGCAGCAGATTACTGAAATATTAACCATTGCCGAAAAGGGCAATTTTCCTGTTTCGCAAACTGCAGGAGCCCTTACCGAAATTGACTTTATTTCCGTATATGCCAATATTCTGGTGGATAAAATCCGCCGGTCTGTGAATCACCCCCAACATTATCAGGAACCCTTACAAGGGTTTAAAATCATCGTCGATGCCGGCAATGGGGCGGGAGGATTTTTTGCCGCTAAAGTTTTAAAACCTTTGGGCGCTGATACTGCTGGCAGTCAATTTCTTGATCCGGACGGTTCTTTCCCGGGTCATATCCCCAATCCGGAAGACGAGACCGCCATGGCCTCGATTAGCGGGGCCGTGCTCAAAAGTAAGGCCGATTTGGGAATCATCTTCGACACCGATGTGGACCGGAGCAGCGCAGTTGATCAAAATGGCAAAGAAATCAACCGCAACCGGCTGATCGCCTTGATGTCCGCCATTATTCTGGAGGAGCATCCCGGTTCGACTATCGTAACCGATTCGGTCACCTCCAGCGGTTTAAGAACTTTTATCGAAAAGTTA
>DNPQ01000270.1 GCA_003501335.1 Bacillota bacterium | reverse complement strand
TTTAAAATTTCCTGATAGTGGTAATCGGGGTTATTTTGCAGTTTAGGGTGCCAGATCACTTCTTCACTAAATAGGACATTACCATCGACAACAGCTGAGACTTTACGGTCGCTGCCGCCTAGATCCAGTCCGATCCGGCAACCAGTCAAATGCCGGCCAATTGGTTTTGAGGTTTCCCGGGATTTGGGAACCTTTTCGAATTCGGTAATTTCGACGGTAAATGGCTGCTCATAAACTTTGCTCATAAAGTTGGCATCAAATTCCCGGAGCCCTCCAGGCGCATATACTTGTTTAAAGTATTTAGCGACACTGGATGAACCGCCGATAATTAATTTCCAGCCCCCTTTTTGCCAAAGAAGGGTTTTCACAAAGCGTTCGATATAAAGCAAGCCCATGTCGAACATAGGTGAATCGTTCTTAAAACTTGGAATTTCAAGCATTGAGACTTGATGATCATTTCTTTCTAAAGCGATCCTTACCAGAACCGAGTTCCCCGATTCCCGGACTGCCTTTACATAGGCTTGATATTCCAAGATTGCCGGACGAAACTCCGGATCAAGCTCCGGTACAAATTTCAAATGTATTTTAAACTTAGTATCTATCATCCCCACAGACCTCCAGCTAGAAAATTATTTGGTTATTGTGACCTTATGAAGTCCCCGCGGCTGATCGGGATTGAGCCCCCGTACCAAGGCCAATTGACAGGCAAACATCTGGGCAATGACCACATTGAAGAAAGGAGAGACCAGATCGTTTTCGGTATTGGGAATTTCAAAGCTGCATGGACTATACTCAAATAATTCTTTTTGATTGGAAATGATAATTAATTCGATACCAAAGTCTCTTAGCTTTTTGATCATTTCGGTCATATCAGCTAAGGATGGTCCTTTTGGCGCAAAGATCATCACCGGGATATTCCGGTCGATGGCTGCAATCGGTCCGTGTTGAAAATCAGAGGAGGAAAATGCTTCCGCTCTGATATAATTGGTTTCCTTTATTTTAAGCGCCGCCTCCAGGGAGACCGCATAGTTAATACCACGCGCCAGGACAAAACAATCGCTGATAAAGCGGTAACGGTCAACTTTATTGATAATTTCCTGGGAGGCTGTCAAAGTTTGGGAAACCTTTTCGGGAACCTTGATCAACTCTTCGGTAATATGTTTGTTTGCTGCCCAAATACTTACAAATTGCGCTAATAAAAACATTTGTGCGGTAAATGTTTTGGTTGCGGCTACGCTTTCTTCAACTCCAGCATGGCAATCAAGATGGAATTGGGCTTCTTTTGCCAATGGCGAATCGGCTGTATTGGTGATGCTTAAGGTGACGGCCCCCTGCTTTTTGGCGCTGTGAACAACTTCAATAACATCAGCTGCCTGGCCGGATTGAGAGATGCCGATCACAAATGTATTTTTGAAATTAATTTCTTTTTGATAGATGGTCAATACTGATGATGCAGCCAGGGCCACAGGAATACCGAGAATCGATTCCATCAGATATTTTCCGTAAACTGCCGCATGATCGGAAGTACCCCGCGCCGCAATATAAACTCCATGGATCTCTTGGGTCTTAAGGGCTTGGACTACATCATGAATGATTGCAGTATTACTCAGACATTTTTCCAGTACAGCGGGTTGTTCAAAAATTTCTTTCCACATTTTAACCATTGATAGTACCTCCATATTTCAAGGATGCCGAACAATAAATCTATACAGGTGATTGCAAATAAAGGGGCTGTCCCAAAAGGATTTTGACGAACAAGATCGGAACAGGTGCATGCTTGATTGATTCAACTTAGGGAATCAAAATCCTTTCGTATTAAAAATACTTTTAAGATAGCCTCTTTGTGAGGGATTATCCCTTCACAGCGCCGGCTGTTAATCCTTTGATGAATTGCTTTGACATAAGGATATAGAGCAACAAAATAGGTAAGGTAGCCAAGGTAAGAATGACTAGAACTTTGGTCCAGTCGGTCTGATAGGTTCCGAAAAAGTAAGTGACTCCCAGCAGCAATGTTCGCTGATCTTCTTTTAAATTAAAGATAAGCGGAAACCAAATATCATTCCAGATATTAATCAGATTGAAGATAGCCACAGTTCCAAGCGCCGGGCGAACCAGCGGAACTACGATGCTCAAATAAGTGCGAAATTTGGAAGCACCGTCGATGGATGCCGACTCCATCAATTCGCCGGGTAAGTCCCGAATAAAGGTAGTCAGGATAAAAATAGCCATCGGGAGCCCCCAGGCAATATAAACGGGGATCAATCCATATACAGATCCCATCATATTCAATGACCGGATGATCTGGAAAATGTTAATCGTACCTAAACGAATGGGAATCATGATTCCTGATAAAAACAATAAATAGATCAATTTGGAGCCGAGCCCTTTCCAGTTGGCCAAGGCATAAGCAGCCAGTGAACCGATAAAGAGAACACAAACAATGGATATGCTTGTAATCAGTAAGGTATTCCAGCAGTATAGTAAAAAGTTGCTTTCCCGGAATACATAGAGATAGGCGTCGAAATTGGGCGTAACCGGCAGAGCAAATGGATTCTTAAAAATGTCCAATTGCTTTTTAAAGGAATTCACTAGCATCGTCCATACCGGGAACAAAGCGACGAGTGCCCAGATGGAGAGGATGATATAATGACCGATAATGATCTTTCTTTCTTTCATTGAAATGACTCCATTTTATTCAGATTTTTTTGAATTACGGTTTTGCGAAATCATCCAGAAAGTAACACCGGTTAATAAAATGAAAAAGATAACTGTGGCAATACTGGCGCCGACACCCATATTCGGCTCGCCGATTGGATGCTG
>DNPQ01000150.1 GCA_003501335.1 Bacillota bacterium | reverse complement strand
GCCGATGATTATATAATTAATGGCGGTTTCGTTATTGGCTAAAGCCACAATATGTTTAGCGAGTTCCGCATCATCGGATGTCGCTCCGTTTAAAGCTTTGCATTCCTTCATAAAGATACAACTGGGTGATTCACCGTTTTCTAAGAGACGATGAAAATGCTGATAATCCAACTTATATTCCTCCTCTTGCTGCTGTGGTAGTTATTTTATCTATCAGTATACTCCAGTATACTCTATTTAAATAGGATTTGTCTAAACCAATCAAATCCGCTTGGTTACCCGGGTCAAAAATATTCTCGATTCCTGAAAATGATCATGATTCGATCCGGGATCGATGGCTATCTCAACGCAGGCTGGAGCGGGTTGTAATGGGTTGATAGGAATTAAATAGCCTGAATCTACCGCTATTTCCAAACATTTCGCCTGTTAAAAGCGCAATTTATCCGGATTTTCATCGTTTATCATGGTATAATCCAGCCGATGGGGGAGTTCTATGTTATCTTTGCTGAAAAAAGATACTTTTATAAAAGATATTTTGTGGCTGCTCCTGGTCAGCGTCATCGGATCCAGCCTATTTGCAATTATATTTGCAATGGCTACCGATAAATATTTTGCCCAGGCCGTCACTGGAATTATGGGTGACTTCGGGGAGTATGACTTGTTATTTCAAACGAAGGAGGAGTTAAAAGGGGCTATGGTCCGGCAAATCCGGGAAATTATTGCTGAACATCTCCCGGGGGCAAAATTGAAAGCCGGTATTAGCATTGTGGGTAAGGCGTCCTTTTTTTTAACGTTGCCTTCGCGGTATAAAACCAAGGCGGTTTATAGTAGTTTGAGTTCTTATTTTGATAATCTGCCGGGAGATGGCGGTTTTTCGGTAATGACTGAACCAAGACTTAATATCACCAGTGTTCCAAGTGGCATATTTAATCGGCTTTCAAGTGAGATCGAGAGAATTCCGGGAGTTCGTTTTACTTTTAAGGATGGGAGTAGCATCGGTGTTATTATGAATGATATTCACGCCAGTAAAACGGTCTCCGATCAAGTTAAGCAGGTATTGCATCGTTACCAGATTCTTGAGGTGCGGCTGGGCACATCTTATAAGCCGCAAGAATTATTGGCTATGGGTAAAAAAGTTTCCCAATCTCTGCTTGGAATCAATGGAGTTCGTAATGCCCAGGATATTACATTGGCAAGCGGCAGCGATGATTCACAATATATGATGGATACTTTGCTGGAGGTTAAACGGTTTTTAATGGCTTATACTTCTGAAGTGAAAATTAGGCCCTACTCCGGCGCTCAGATTGAAGTCGGCGACTTATTGGTCCTTAACGGCCAAAATACTAAGAATATTAAAGCCGGTAATTTATTGCAACCATTGGAAGTGGTGGTTAAAGTCAATTCCAAGAATGCATCCGGTATTCACGGTTTGATTATTCAAGGCGATGCCGGGTTCTTAAAGGATAATAACGCCTTTAAACTGTTTCCCGGCGACAAGATAGGGACGCCGATAGCTTCAATTGAAGTTGCCGATCGGAAAAGTCAAATTGTTTATGCTATGGATCAAGGAGTGAACCTTTTAACGAAAATTAATTCTGCGATTTATGATTTTAATCATTCTACTGGAGGCGCTGGATTAACTGTCGGTGGAATTGAGAAAACCTATCAGAAATTAGCAGAGGTACGAGGAGCGTTAGCCAATGTTTCGTCCAGTATTAACGGTTTATCGGGAAGAGCAAATCGGGAAAACTTAACCAAAATGGTGGTTTTAGTAGATGGAATCGGTGATGATCTTGATTATTTGGCCAAAACTTTCGGTAGAGTCCAGATTTTAGAAAACCGTTTTAATCAGGCATTAGTTGGTATGCAGAATATCCAGCTGATAGCGGGAGGAAGTTCACTATTGCAAAATGCCGTCGGCCAAACCGGCGGTATTGCTGATAAGATGCATTTATTAGATTCACAGCTTGGTGTGGTACAATCGGCTTTGCGGAGCCGCGTTCACCGGTTGGATGACTTTGTGAACCGGTTTAATCCGCTGGTGGCCGTGTTGCTTTCTTGGCGGAATAAGGCTAAAGAGTTTGCATTACAAGCAGATGATTTCAGCGCCACTTTTACACCGGGCAGTAAAAATAACCGGGATTTAATGCGTCTCATTCATTCTACCGATTTAGTGCTCTCCCGGCTGACTTCATTTGATAGAGTGACCGTCAAATCAGGTTTGAATATCATCTCGGATCACTTGTTCGGCTCGGACAAAATTGATTTAGCATCGCTCATCGCGGAACTGGAAAAAGCGAAAGAGTCGTTGCCAAGACTTATGGATGAAGAGTTGGGCCGTTCCATAAACTTAATTGATCAATATGCCGGGGGTAGTTCGAAGGCTGGTGAAACTTTACAGGTATTTACAAATGCAAGCGTGGATCAATCCACGGCCAACGTCATTATCAAAAATGCGCTTCAAAGTGATAATGCTGCAGTTTATTCTTTACCGGTCGGCACCGTTCAACCTGATATTCGAGGAGAACTTTTTAAAATTTTGGCTGAAGTCCGTTCAACCATTGCCGCTTTAGTCATTATGATTCTGTGGGTATTGACATTTATCCTGGACCAATCCTTAATCATATCGATGTTTAAAATGACTCAGTTTTCAATTTTTCCTAAGAAATTAGCAGTATCACTTCCCATACTGAATAGAGCTTATCCACTATTGACGAAGATTTTTTCGCCGGCCAATATTTATGCGGTATTCATCGGGGGTATTTGGCTGAGTGCAACTTTTTTATTATCAGGGGCCAGGATTCCTTATCTCAATTTTTGGATTATTGCTTTTATTGGCGGAATATTGGGCGTTTTGATTTCGATGATTGCTGAAAAAATTAATCCCATCTGTAAAGATGAAGTATTGGCCGGATTGTCATTGGGTTTACCTTTTAAGACGATTATGCGAGAAATTGTAATCCCGGCGGGACGTCCTGGAATATTACAAATTTTGAACCGTTGGAAAATGGTAATGAAGTGAGGAATGCTTTGATGTTAACAATATCCGGTTTAACAAAAAGTTATGGCCATAAACGAGCCCTGAATGGAGTGGACCTTGCAGTCAAAAAAGGCGAAACTGTCGTTATCATGGGGCCGAGCGGTTGCGGGAAATCGACTTTAATTCGCTGCATTAACCGGTTAACTGAACCTGATACAGGAGTTATCCGGTTAAGCGGTGAAGAAATCACTGCGCTCAATTTTTCGCAATTATTAAAAATTCGTCAAAAGATCGGTTTTGTTTTTCAGCATTTTAATTTAATTGAAAGATTAACGGCCCTTGATAATGTGGCCTTTGCTTTGCGATTGCATAATACCGATTCGGAAGAAGCCAAATTCCGGGCGAAAGTTGCCCTTTCCAAAGTTGGCCTTGGGGAAAAGTTAACCGACCATCCGTGTGAACTGAGCGGGGGAGAACAGCAAAGAGTGGGAATTGCCCGGGCTTTAGTGCTGGAGCCCGAAATAATGCTTTGGGATGAGCCGACCGCCTCGCTCGATCCGATTTTGGTGGGTGAAGTTATTGATGTCATGGAAGAATTGGTGCGGGAAGGCAGGACAACGATGATTATTGTGACCCATGAGCTATTTTTTGCTAGGCGTGCGGCTGATCGAATTGTTTTTATGGATCAAGGGAGAGTAGTAGAAGAAGGTCTGCCGGAAAAGGTACTTGAGGCGCCAAGCTCAGAAATTGGTAAGAAGTATCATAATTTGTTAAAACGCTAAGCAGGGTTGACATATATTTGATGCTGGCTTATAATTTGATAAGTTGTTTCATATTCTGAATCTTAGAGTTTTCATTCAATTTATATTCGTTCGGGAGAAAATTCACACTAAGTTGCATTTAAAAAGGTAGGAATCAATTAAAAGGCAACTTGGTATAGGAGACAAATTTGTTTCTGTCAGTATGATGATTGAAAGGTAAATTTGTATCAATTCACGTTTTTTGGATAACCAATTTCGCGATGGAGGATTTTGATGAAACCTCAACAGACCATAGCTGCTGAAATAGAAATTTCCGGGCAGGGTCTTCATACTGGGGCTATGGCTAAGATGCGTATTCTTCCCCAACCGGCTAATACCGGTATTTATTTTGGCAGGTCAGACCTGCCCGGTAAGCCGAAGATTAAAGCGGATATTCATTCGGTACTGGATACCAAGAAATGTGTGGCTATCGGCAAAGATGGTTGGCGTATCTCCACCATCGAACATTTAATGGCGGCTTTTCATGGGTTGGGAATTGATAATGTCCTCGTTGAAGTAGATAAGGAAGAATTGCCCCGTGGTGATTGTAGCGGCCGTTTTTTTTGTCAGCAGATTCTTAAAGCGGGAATCGTGGCCCAAGACCAACCCAGGCATTACACGTATATTCGGGAACCCTTCTGGGTGGAAGGAATGGTTTGTAAACAAGGAGAGCCCTTACGATCAACATTGATAGCTTTACCGGGGGAAGACTTTCAAATTAGTTTTACTTTTACCTCCGACCACAAAGTTACCGGTACGCAGTATTATCATTATTCATTAACGGGCGATACTTTTGTTTCAGAGATTGCTCCAGCCCGAACGATTGCTTTTATGGACGAAATCGATTATTTGCGAAGTCAAGGCTTGGCGCTTAGCGATGCATATGAATCTGTAATTGTAGTTGACGATGATGGTTATCGTAATGAATTACGTTATCCTGAAGAAATAGTCCGTCATAAGATACTTGACTTAATTGGTGATCTTTATTTGCTTGGTCCATTGGTTGGGCATATTGTGGCAGTGAGATCCGGCCACACTCTGGATATTGAATTAGCAAGAAAAATTGCCGGCCAAATGAAGCCACTGGACAATATGCTTAAGTTTAAGGAGGCCCATAATGATTGAAATTAATGAAATTAAAGCTTTGTTACCGCACAGGTATCCTTTTTTATTAGTTGATCGAGTTTTGGAACTGATACCGAATGAAAAAATTATTGCTTTAAAAAATGTTACTGTCAATGAAGAATTTTTTAACGGCCATTTTCCAACAAAGCCAGTGATGCCGGGTGTTCTTATCATTGAAACCATGGCGCAAACTGCAGGAATTATGATGTTATCGAAAGAAGAACATAAGGGGAAAATACCCTATTTTACCGGAATCGATAATGCCCGTTTTCGCAAAACAGTGGTACCGGGTGATCAACTGATTGTAGAGGTTACTGTGATTCGGGTAAGGGGTAGCGTCGGAAAAGTTAAAGCAGTAGCAAAAGTTGATAATCATGTTGCAGCCGAGGCAGAATTAATGTTTGTCCTTGGTGAATAATTTTTGAAATATTAGACAATCTAATGCGAAAAAGAAAGATTTCGAGTGATAGTTTCATTTTTTGACCGAATTTGGTTACATATGTCTGTCCAATTTTCTTTAAAATCGCCGATATTAGAATTACTTACAAAAACACACATATTAAATCAAACGGTTTTATTAGACAGGAGGTCAAAAACATGAAACTAGTGGAATCCAAGGTAATCAATATACGTAACATTCATGAGACGGCAATCGTCCATCCCAATGCTAAAATCGGTAATAACGTAGAGATTGGCCCTTATGCAGTAATTGGCGAAAATGTCGAAATCGGTGATAATTGCATAATCGGACCGCAAGTTTCAATTGAAGGTTGGACGACCATTGGAGAAGGAAACCACTTTTATCATGGTGCGACCATTGGTTGTGAACCTCAAGATTTGAAATTTAAAGGTGAAAAAAGTTTCTTATTTATCGGCGACAACAACTTTTTTAGAGAAAATGTTACGATTAGCCGGGGCACCGAGGGAGGCGGGGGTGAAACGAGAATCGGCAGCAATAATTTATTTGATGCGTGTTCTCACGTAGCCCATGATTGTCAAGTAGGTAATAATATCATCCTCGGACAATGGGCGGGGTTCGCCGGACATGTTACTATTGAAGATCGAGCCATTATTAGCCCGTTAAGCGGTGTTCATCAATTCTGCAAGGTCGGCAAAATGGCGATGATTGGTTTTTTAACGAAAGTAGTGAAGGATATTCCTCCGTTTGTGCTGGTTGATGGCAATCCGGCAAAGGCATGCGGTATTAATGTGGTTGGCTTAAGACGTAATGGAATTAATGCTGAGATCCGTGAAGAAATTAAGAAAGCCTATCGAATTTTATATCGTTCCAATTTGCCAATTAACCAAGCAATCGAACAAATGGATCAAGAACTGGGAGGAACTCCGGAAATTGATCATTTTATTCGCTTTTTGCGTAATGTTGAACGTGGTATTCAACGCTAATTTTAACAAATTGATAATATTGCACTTTGAAGAGGCTGTCTAAAAGGACTTGAGAAACGGAAAGATATACCGTAAAGGTTATTCTTTCCGAAGGGTGTTCTTTTGGGGCAGCCCCTTTTAATTATTTTGGCTATAAGATTAAGAAGGAGGAGTTTACATTGTCAACAAAAACCAAAATTGGATTAATAGCCGGCCGCGGGAATCTTCCTGTTGAGGTATTGAAAGAAATCAAGGCTCAGGGAAAAAGCTCGGTAGTCGTCGCTATAAAAGGAGAGTGCCCTCCGGAAGTCTCTGCTATGGCAGACTTCTATCAAGAACATGGCTTGGGTAGACTCGGCACTATTATTGAGGTTTTAAAAAAGGAGGGCATTCATGATTTGGTTTTTGCCGGAAAAGTCACCAAGGAAGCGATTTTCAGGGAAGGCTTTGATCAATTAAGCCAGGGCTTATTAGCAAGTTTACCGCAAAAGAACGATGATGCTATTTTGCTGGCGGTGGTTCATGAATTGGAAAAGAACGGGATCATTGTTGTGAAACAAACTGATTATTTACAACATTTGTTAGTAGAAAGCGGATCCGTTTTAGGAAATGTAACTGAAAGTGAAATGGCAGATATCACCCTGGGTTTTAAAATGGCGAAAGCCATCGGCGGGCTGGATATTGGCCAAAGTGTCATTGTTAAAAATGGAGTTGTTTTAGCCGTTGAGGCTATTGAAGGCACTGATCAGGCAATCGTTAGAGGCGGAAATTTGGGTGGAACGGGTTCGGTTGTTGTGAAGGTGAGTAAGCCGGCGCAAGATGAACGGTTTGATGTTCCAACGATTGGGCAGAACACCATCGAATCCATGATTAAAGCCCAGGCCAAAGTGCTGGCCATTGAAGCGGGCAAAACCTTCTTTGTCGATAAGGCCGACGTCCTGAAACTTGCAGCCGAACATCAAATTAAAATCATAGCTGGCACATTTTAGTTTGCTATAGCGGCTATGGCAAAAGAATAAAGCAAAGGGTTAATTTTACACTGGTGGATTCATAGAAAGTAGCAGGAATTCTATATTGGATAGCGAAATTTTGAAAGATATTTAGGATTCAATTCATTGTAGGTGGAAATTCATTTGGGAAAAGGGAAAGACTGAATGTTGAAGAAATACGTCAGAATTATAGTTTTGATAGTTGTCGTTTTATGTCTGATCATTGCCGTTAGTTTTGTATGGCAAAAATTTTGGATGCATCCCAAAACTGTCAAGAATGTTTCGGATAATCCGGTAGGCCTTGACGAGGCTGAAGGAGTGACTATGATGGTTCCCGGTTCGACGCAAAATACCTATTGGGAATTGCATATTCATAAAATTGAAACGACCAGCGGGGATGTGGATCATTTAAATCAGATTGAAGGAGTTTATTTTATGAATAAGGCTCCTTTTTATCACTTGACCGGCAATCAAGGGGCTGTTAGCTTGAAAACCCGTAAGATTGAAGTTTCCGGGAATGTCATATTGAAAGCCACGGATGGCAGCAAAGAGCTTACTGCCAGCCAGTTAGTTTGGGAAACAGAGGCAAATAAAGTCACTGCTCAAAAAAATGTAATTCTGAAAACGCAGCAAGCTATTATTACAACGGAAGAAGTAGTAGCTAATCTTAAACTGGATCATGCAGATTTTAACGGACAGACTCAAGTATCATACCAGAGGACAAATCAATGAAGCGAATATTTTGGAGTGCTCTGTTCATTACAACTTTATTCTTATACTTTGGTATCAGTTCGGCTGCCGGGCAGTTGGAGATCAAGGCGCCTCATGGCGGCGAGTATGATTTAGCCCAAAATGTGATGAAATATCACGGCACTGTATCGCGATTGGTCGAGGCCCGTTGGAAAGAGTCGTCAAATTTTGGTGAAGGAGCTTCTGTTCAAGGTGATAAATCCGCTAAGAAGTCCTCGTCACCCAAAATTTTGAAAGCAGTTGATTTGGTTATTAATTTAAAACGTAATTATTTGGTGGCCAGTAAAAATGTTGTTTTCCTTTATGATGAGAGTACTTCGGCCACTTGCAATAACTTGGAATGGGATCGGCCGGCTGACTTCATGAAACTTTCCGGCCGGGTTGTTATCAAATATCTTGATTGGGTCATTAAAGGAAGCCGGGTTGAAGGCGAGTTGGGAAAGGGCTTTTTTACAGTCTACGGACCGGTGGAAGCGGTTAATCCGGCCAACACTATCCGTGGTGATAAGTTAATCCTTGATCGGCCCAATAATAAGGGAGTTATCAGTGGCGAAGCGGTTTTAATCCGTGACCAGAATGAAATGACGGCGCCGGAGATTACATACTCCTTTGATACGCATCAGGTTTTGGCCAGTGGAACGGTTAAGACCAAAATTATTAATGTAGCCAAGTAATGGGGGATTATCATGTCAATTCGGGTACAAGGATTGGTAAAAGAATATCAGCACCGGAGAGTTGTAAACGGTGTGGATTTAGTGGTTAATCCAGGTGAAGTGGTTGGGCTCCTCGGACCCAATGGCGCTGGAAAGACGACTACTTTTTATATGATTGTTGGTTTGGAACGCTGTGATTCGGGTTCTATTTATATTTATGATCATGATGTAACGGCGATGGCTATGCACATCCGTTCTAAATACGGAGTGAGTTATTTAGCTCAAGAAGCATCGGTCTTTCGAAAATTAACTGTGTTTGACAATATTATGGCTATTCGTGAATTAACCGATTTGCCTTCCTCCCTTCGAAAAACCCGTTGTGAACAATTGATGGAGG
>DNPQ01000195.1 GCA_003501335.1 Bacillota bacterium | reverse complement strand
TGGAGGCAAGCAAGTCCGAACCGCTCCTCGTTGTCAGTCTGGATCTTAGTACAGAGCGGATTGCCGAGTTGGTTCTGAAAGTATATCCTCACGGTCTGCCTCAAGTAAAACAGTGGCGCGCAGGGTATGTCATGGATGCCGACGTAAGCGTTATCGACGCAATGACAAGGCTTTTGGAATGCCTGCAAAAGCCCGGAGATGCCGACTTCATTGCCCCGCTCATTATCGATGAAATCTTAATTCGCCTCCTTCGTAGTTCCGTTGGTCTTCATGTTGCTGAAATGGGTTTTGCAGACTCGGGGGTCCATCAGGTAGCGGAAGCAATCGCCTGGCTTCGTGAAAATTTTTCTCAACCAGTTAAGGTTTCAGACTTGGCGAAGCTAACACACATGAGTCTATCCTCTTTCCACGATCATTTTAAAGCGGTCACTTCGATGACCCCGATGCAATATCAAAAAGCTCTGCGTCTACAGGAAGCGAGGCATCTCATGCTATCCCAGCGTATGGATGCAACCACTGCCTGCAGAATGGTTGGATATGTGAGCGATTCTCAATTTAGCCGAGATTACAGCAGCTTTTATGGAGCTTCCCCCAGAAGAGATATCGCTGGATTGCGTCAACAATCCCAAAAACCATACTGACCTGAACTACAGCTTTTGGCTGATAGTCGTTGATATAACTTTTGATTTACCAAAAAGAGAATCCAATCATCCCTTTATTGTGCCCGCTGCCGAAAGGCTCGCGGGCTTTCATTATGTTATGAAAAAAATATTCCGCCGGTTTAATAACTTCAGTTCTGGGGAACAAATAACAATCTGGAGAATTAGGCAAAAAGGCAAGTGAATAAGGCAAACATCTTTGATATCTAACGTTTATAATTAATTTAGTCGTTGAACCAGTGTTAACCTGTTTTTTTAGGCATGTCATGCTGGTTCGAGCACCCTTTTAATTTTAAAATTGATATAGGAGGAAAGAAAAATGAAAGTTATGGCTTTTGTAGGCAGTCCGAGAAAAGCAGGAAACACTTCAAAAGTAGTTGATGCGATTTGTACCGGTATTAAAGAGAATGGTCATTCAGTTGAAATTTATAATCTATCGGAACTAGATAATAAGGGATGCACAGGTTGCGGAGCATGTCAGACAAAAAAAGTCGAATACTGTGCGGTTAACGACAAGATGACTGCTCTTTTAGCCAAGATAGCCGATGCCGACTGCATCATCGTGGGGACGCCAGTCTATATGGCGCATGTGAGCGGTTATACAAAAAATTTCCTTGACAGGTTGTTTACGTTTTTTATACAAGCCAATGATACTGTCAGAATTTTACCGGGAAAAAAATACATCACGGTCACATGCAGCGGCGCGCCCGCCGAAGCATTCAAAAATGTTACGGAATATCTGAATATGGTTTTTGGCTTTTATTTTCAGATGGTGAATGCCGGTAATATTACCGCAGGAGATATGGCGGATAAGGATGATATTCTTAGTCAACCAGAAATTTTAAAGCAAGCTGAAGAGATCGGGCGAAAACTAAACTGATTATTTTTTGTTGGAGCGGATGATAACCTTAGCTGACAGCCTAATCTTTCACCATTTCAAAAATCTCATAAAATCATGGGTCAATACTTGCCCATTCCACTGACACCTTGCGGGGATCTCCCTGCATAGGTGATTTTTTGTCCCCTTTTCAAATATGGCGAGACATGCCGTTTCATATCGGGCCTGTGAATCATATTTTGCCCGGTTGACGTTCCCCACTACTCTCCCAGTATTCCAGGGAGATTGTTTTCGGACAGGCTCATGAAACGGATGAAATGAAAATACTTTAGCCTACGTTTGGCTCTCTCGACGCCTCCGGCACAAAATTCCGATTAAATCCCAGCTTGACAAAGTTTACTCGGGCACTTTTCTGGCACTTTCGAGGCACCAAAAATTACCAAAAAGGTGTTATATTGGTAGTATCAAAATTGAATTGGTTGAGATTACAAAACAAAACGCTACCCAATCAGTAGCGGTTTTCAAGATCATTTTCAAACCGCCGGGAGCATCTTTTTCAGCCATCGCCGATCAAGAAAGATTTCTTCAAAGGCTGCGGCGGATTACCGGTATCCGGTGCTTGATCAATTGATTTTGAGAATCCCGATATCAAAGGAGGTGACAAAAATGCCGTACAACTTTGCGCAACGTCTCAATAATGCCAAAAACATGCTGGCCGGAATGACTACCTACGCCGATCGGATCAGCAAGAGGGGCATCTCTGCGGAGTCCCTCGCCAATGCCTCTACCTTATATGATCAGACCAATACCGTTCAAAATGAACGAAACGCCCTGAAGGCCAGGAGCCAGGAAGCTACTGCCCAGGCGGAGGAACTCATGGAGGAGCTGGAAAGCTTTTGCAGTGAGGCCAAGAAACTGATTAAAATTGAATTCCCCAAAGAGACCTGGCCCGAGTTTGGGTTCAGGCTGGGAGAGTATGCGGGTAAAACCGGGACCACCCCGGATGACAACAAGACGACAGCATCTATTCTCCAGAGCGCTTAAACGTACCTAGCCTACCACCGG
>DNPQ01000144.1 GCA_003501335.1 Bacillota bacterium | reverse complement strand
TCTCCCAGCTCTACCAAAATCCGATCTCCCGTCCGGGCCATCTTCCCGGGATATTGTTGCCGGATCAAAACCTCCATCTCCGGCCATTGCCAATCGGAATCACAGACGGTTAACATCTGTGAAAAATGGTTCAATCCCGGATACTCGCCGGTTTTCATTTCACGAGGCTGTAATGGTAAATGGTATTCCGTAAAAATCGGGCAGGCTGTTTTCAAAAACTCCTGGGGATGGGGTGATATAATCAAAAAATCATCCAAACGGCATCCAGGCTTGTCCCGCAAAAGGGTAACGATCTCTCCGGCAATGGCCATAGCTTGCTTGGAAGAACCGGCAGTCTGCAGCAGCTGCACGGATTGATCTTCCATCAGGTTGGGACAATGATCAATCCCCATCGTACCATAATAGGTTTGTAACCAATTTAAGGCCGTATCACCCAAGAATGGAGCCATCTCCGGCAACTGGTCATAGGAAAAGCGGCGGGCTACAAAACTGCGAATTTCTTCGACCGGTGTGGGGTCGAGAATAATTTCAAAATCAAACCAGGTGCTTAAAACCTCAATAAACCGGTTCTGTAAAGGAGTCAGATCACTAAAACCGTAAAGAATGGCCACAGTGTGTTCGGACGTCCATTCAGCTTGCGTTTTAATCGATTCCAGCTCATTTAAAGATAAATCTTCTTCCCGGAAACCATTTTTCACCAGCAATTCTTGATATGTCTGATATAAAAGAGCAAGTTGCTGTTCTTTCTCTCCTTTCGAAGAGGCCCACTTCGTAAAAACGTCCGCTGTAAAACAACTTCTTTTCCACTCGGCGATGCCGGCCAAAATAGCCTGGCGATACCCATTGGTAAAAGACGCTCTTCCTAAATATGTCAAGTTACCTTTTTCTTTTAAGGATTCAAAAGCCTCGCCGATCAGTAAATCCCGGAGAAACGGAGATGGAACTGATTGTACCAAACCAAACCGCTCCCCGATTTCTTGAATAAATCCCTCAAACAGAAGGAAGCGGATACCGCCAAGGCCATTGAGGCCTGGCTCAGTTAACAATTCATCCTGGATCTGATGAAGCAAGCTCTGAGTGGGAAAAATCACCAATGGCGAAAAGTCCTTTTCCTGTAAAGCCTTTTTAAGCTGCTCCATAATCCAGCGATGTTCCCGAAACTCACCACAAATCGGATGGATAGTTGACACCGATAAAACCTCCGGTTGGAGAATTGTTGTGTATTTGTGTATTATTCGTGTATGATTGATTCCACGAAAAGATGTTAAATCCTTTGCCGAAGTTCAACACTTCCCATCCGGTCCATCATCATCCCGTAAACAAAATTTTAATGAATTCATCATGAAATCATCGCCAATATCTTCTCAAAATATTGTATAATTTAGTCATAACGAAAGGGGTGAGCGCCATGATAAATGGCCATTTTCCCTCCGTTCCGGGTCTTTGACCCGATACCATATAGGAGAGCCGCTTTTTTGGCTCTCCATTTAATTATCCGTCATTCTTTCCAAAATCAAAAGATAACCTGATCATGGTGATTTCAATATCAAAACCCATAAGCCAATAAAATATAAAACGGTCGCCAAGCAGCCGCTTTTTATCGTTCCGATCATCAAAATACGCCTGTGAATTAACGAAACGCATTACCGTCGTGCTTTATTTTTAATTACATCCACCCAGCGTTCGATTAATTCTTGACTTTGGATATTAAGGATACATCCGGAGGTCAATACCGGATATTGATGGGTCTGGTCAGTCTGAGGCATTGTCTGGATATTTTTATTACGATCCAAGATTTTAAGCGATAAAACCGCCATTCATACTTTCTCCTTTCTCCAATCCGTTTGAAGAACGTTATCCTTCGATTCGTACTCCAAACGCTACCAAGCGGGTAATGGTTCTCCCTCTGATCGAAACACATCTCCGCGCTCGGTATCTAACAGTATATGAATCATCGAAAGGTTTAGAAATATGAATTTAGAATAAACCGCTAGTCAGTTGGTAATTTTATGAAGATCCTTTTGCAATAAGGTTGACACCGTTATGAAATGATAACCCTGTTTGGCGAGTACCGGCAAAATGATTTCCAATGCTTTGAGTGTATTGGAACGATTACCTCCCTGATCATGAAACAGAATGATATTACCGGGCTTAACCGTCTTAATAATTCGCATGGCGATACTTTGTCCGCTGATTCCAGTCCAGTCCCGGCTGTCCTGCCCCCAAGTCCAAATGACCACTTTGTAGCCGAGCAAATGAGCGGTCTTTACGATTTTATCATCATAAAACCCACTCGTCGGCCGGAACAGCACCATATTACCTCCAGTAATTTGAGTGATGATCTGATGGGCATGAAAAAGGTCCTCTTTCAGCGCTTCGAAAGATATGCGGTTTACCTCCGGATGACTATAGGTATGGTTTCCAATCTCATGCCCTTCATGATACTCCCTGAGAATAATATCAGGGTACATCTCAGCCTGTTTCCCCACCACAAAAAAAGTGGCTTTTGCTTTGTATTTTGAAAGTAAGTCTAATATTCTCTTAGTAAAAGTCGGACTGGGTCCGTCATCAAATGTAAGTGCCACCATTTTTTCGTGAACAGATACTTCCCACACGACGGCTCCGATTTTTTCCCATTGTTCCCGATCTTTATAGACCAAAAGCGGACGGCTGTTAAACCACAGCACACAGCAAACCATCCCAACACTTACGATTATGATTCGAATCAGTGATCTTTTAATAAAAATAATCTTGAATCATCCCATGCTTTTAT
Source organism: Bacillota bacterium (assembly GCA_003501335.1). GTDB lineage: Bacteria > Bacillota > UBA4882 > UBA8346 > UBA8346 > UBA8346. The sequence continues at coordinate 5,307 of DNPQ01000144.1, read as the reverse complement.
TTCGAGTAGCCCACCACAAACTCATGCAGGCTCCGTTACAATCTATTCATCAGTACGCCATCGTTATGATCCTTTTTACCTGGAGTCCATTTGATCAATCACCCAGAAGCATAAACTGCCCAAAATACGTAATATTGCACAAACGATGAAGGCCCAGCGAAAACTCATAATGGTCAGCAACGCAACACCGGCAATCGGCGCAACAATGGCGGATACGGTAATAGCCGTATTATAGTATGCGATATAAGAAGTTTTACGTTCTTCCGGGGTTACTTCCAATAAAGCGTTGAACAATGCCAGATTCACCCCGGAAAATATCGCGCCCACCAGTAAATTAAAAGCAGCTACCACATACAGGCTATGAGAAAATGCATAAATTGCCGGTACAATAAAAATAAAACCGCTGGCATAAAACAATGTTTTCAAGTTGCCGTGCCGGTTTAAAACCTTAACCCAAAATCCATAACCAAATAAAGAACCGCCGGTATTCATCAGACTGAGTACACTAACCCATAGATTATTGGCGTTTAATACCTTGACCTGATACCAGCTAAATAAAGGCCAAGCAATCTGCCAGCTAAAATAAAATAAAATTGAGGCCAACGTATAACGGATAAACCGCGGCTGCGCCCTAAATTCATGAATTGTTTTCAGTAAGGATAAACTCCCGCTCGCACGCGCATTTTGCATCCCATTGGTAGGGGATACCGAGGGTACCGGATTATCCTCCGGCGCAGGTTCCTCGATCTTGTTAAATACATATAACTCGATCATTCCCAGCAAAAAAGCTGTGGTAAAAAAAATCTGATAACCAAAGGGATATTTGAGACGGTCCAAAACCAGACCGGCCAATACCGTCAATGTAGTACCAACCAGATTCATGATCCGGTTCCGGGCTGCAAAAGCGGACACCCGATATTCGGGAGGAATAATCCTTGAAATAAAAGATTGCCAGGCCACATTGCCAATGGAACCCGGCAGATTCATCACTGCAATCACCGCTACAAAAAGCAGCGCCCGGATAGAGGGATCAAAAAATGGAATGCAGGCAACCACCATAAAAAAACAACGATGGGCCAACATAAAACTGAAGGTAAGCAATTTTTTTCTGGAGCTACGGTCGATACATCCTGCCAGTGGAATCATGGAAAGGAGGCTGACCGCAGCGGGAGCCGAAGATAACAGGGCAACCATAAGCTTGGAGGCCCCAAGTTTAATCGCAAAAATGCCCAAAAAGGGGTTGACCATATCAAGTGAAGCCACGTTGAACATGCCGTGGATAATATTTAAACGAATATTCTGTTGCAATTTTTCACTTGGACTTGATGAATCCGACTTAGAAACGTCGAATGAAAGTCCTAATTTGGAAAAGAGTTTACTCAAAAACATATCCCCCTAAAAACCAACAATTTGGAAAAACCGCATCCGTATCTGTATGTAAAAAAATGCGCAAAATAAAATAATCTTCTATTTGCGAGGCCCATTTTGAAGCCTTTCTTTACAAAACATTATCGGCACTTTCAGCGTTATAATGAAATCATCCGGGTTATCAGCACCCATGGATTCGGTTATTTACTGGAATTGAGCGGGATTCATAATGTTATGCGCTGGCCCTTCCGGCATAAAAAAATCCCCGATTCTCCCCGAAGTATCGCTGAGCGGCTCCGGATGATGCTGGCGGAATTAGGCCCAACTTTTATTAAATTAGGCCAGATCTTAAGTACCAGGCCCGATTTGCTCCCCGCCATTTACATTTCCCAATTGGAACGGTTGCAAGATCAAGTTCTGCCGGTTGATTTTAGTGAAATCAAGCAAACCCTGGAAGCGGAACTTGGACAACCCTGGGAACAAATTTTTAAAAAATTCAATAGTATGCCGCTGGCTTCGGCCTCTATTGGTCAAGTACATGAAGCCATTCTTTTATCCGGAGAAAGAGTAGCCGTTAAAGTCCAGCGGGCTGGTATATTGAAAAGAATTGAAACCGATCTGGAAATCATGTATGATGTCGCCGGATTTCTGGAAATGCGGACCGATTGGGGTAAGCTGTATAAAATTCAAGATTTTATCACTGAATTTGACCGCACTATCCGCGATGAGCTGGATTATATTATTGAAGCCAAAAATGCCGAACGTTTTTACCAAAATTTCAGGGATGATCCGGGTATCCTTATCCCCAAAGTCCATTGGAAATGGACTTCAAAACGGGTTTTAGTCCTTGATTATGTTACGGGATGGAAAATAACCGCCATTGCCGATCTGGAACAAAATGGCATCCAAAAATCGGATATCGCTAGTAAACTTGCAAAAGTTTTTTTTAAGCAAATACTGATTGACGGATTTTTTCATGCCGATCCCCATCCCGGTAACATTATGGTTGCAAACGGCGGAATCATCATATTGATGGATTTCGGAATGGTGGGCCGGCTTGACGGATGGCTAAAAGAACGTCTTGTCAGGATCATGCTCAGTATTCTCCGCAGGGATGTAAATAGCCTTTTGATGGTTCTGAATGAATTTTCAGAGAAACCCTTCCCGGACGGGCAACACCTTTTAAAAAGAGAATTATATTATTTAATGGATCGGTACGAAAATCGCCCCTTAAAAGACATTGAACTAAGTACGGTGCTTCGTGAATTGATGGAGCTGTCTTCCCGCTATCGGATCCGCCCTCCCCAGGAATTAGCCATTATCGCCCGATGTCTGGTACTTCTGGACAACATTATCACCCTACTGGATCCCGATACCAGTCTGTTGGAACTGGCGAAACCTTTTGCTCCCCGTCTGGTGCTGGAAAAGTTCACCCCCGAAAATATGAAACGAGTTTTATTGGAATATTTATTGGATTTAACCACGGTCATGACCACATTACCCGGTAAAACCAATCAACTGCTACAACAAGCGACTGATGGTGAATTGAAATTAAAAATCGAACAGCACCATTTTGATCTGCTGATCTCAAAATTAATGATTGTCGGAAACCGGCTTTCATCAAGCATCATCATTGCCGGCACGATCATCGGCTCATCTCTCATCGCCTTAAAAGCTTCTTCTTCATTATTCGGCCGTTTTCCCATTGCCGACATCGGATTCCTGACTGCACTGGTCATGGGAATGTGGCTTTTAATATCGATGATCCGGTCAGGCCGGATTTGATGCTCATTCCGGATCGGTTTTCCTATTTTGAATGAACCATTGATTTCCTTTATTTTCTAGTATTAACTGTTCTCTGGATAAGTGACTTTGCCAGTTTTCATTCAGCCATTCCCAGCGCCGTATCAAGACTTCCATGACCGCACGCCGTTGAGTCCGGCTGATCAACCGAGTTTGTTCGATCTCGGCCAACGGCCGATTTAAAAGTTCAGCAGCAGTTTTAAGTCTCTTGCTCCGAGCCCGGGTAAAATCGCCACTAATTGAAGAATCCCCTTGAAGTCCTGCCGTCTGTACCTGAGGCGGACCCGCAGCTGTTTGATAAAACTTTTGAACCGTAATGAAGGGCTCTTTGCTTTGTTGTACTTTCTCCCCTGATTCAAAGAGCAGTCCAAGAACGATCAGAAAAGCCAAAACGGCTATAACTTTCCTCATCGGCTGGCCTATTTTTTGCCAGCGTACTTTTCGTTGAAATTTTTTTTGCTCTTTGGTATTGTATACTTGTGCCTGTGCTGGAGCCAAAAAACTCTTTTGTTCCAGCATTAGATGCCAAAATGCCTCCAATTGCTGGATTGTTCCCCTTTTTTCCGGATCAGGATTTAATAGATCTTTTATTTTCTCTGCCAGAAGAGGATGAAGATCTTGCCGATAAATCACCGGTGGAATAATATCTCCTTTTAAGAGGGCCTGAGTGGGCCACCGATCATGGATTGCATAGGGGAGTTGAGCCGTAATCGCCAGATAAATAATTAATCCTAAATAAAATAGATCCCCATTTTTCTTTAATTTAGATCCGTTATAAATTTCCGGAGGCCGGCAATGCTCTAATCCCAGTGGAAGAATATTGGGCTGTTCAGGTAAATACGGCATATAGAGCGGGTCCACCATATAAATTCCATGACTATTGTAAAAGAGCCGTCCCCAATCCGGTCTTCCAACCAGAAGACCTGCCTGGTGGTAATGGAAATAAGCTTGAATTAACGGATAAAGCCCCGTCAATATCGGTTCCAAATCGAAGGAAACCTGGCATTTCAGGGACGTAAATAAGCTTTCGCCCATACGGGCCTCCCAACCCAGCCAGAACAAGCCTTGCTGAAAATAGGCTCCATAAACAACTAAAATTCCTGTATCATCCACATTAAAACATTCCATAGAACTGCAGCGTTCATGGATGTCCCTTCGAAATTTACCGGCGTCAATAGCCGTCAACTTTGTAAGTATCGGTTCAAACCGGTAAATCTTCATATCAAACCGGTTTTTCACATAACGGACCGGATTGCCGTTTTCTTTTTGCTCAGCTAAGAAAATCCATTGTTCCAAGTACAGCCCCATCTTTCATTTGAAATCCGGCGGGGAAAAAATCCCCCAAATAGGGTGCCCAAAAAAGCAGGCTCCAACAAAAGATTTCAAAACGGGGAGAGCTTTGAATATTTTTAAACGGATTTCTTATCCTGGAAAAAAGCATAACATCATCAATGTAACGATGATCGAGGCCACAATGGATAAAACGACTCCGCCTTTCAGCCAGGAGCAGACCACTGCAGTCGCTAGACCGGCCAATGCATCCAATGGCTTACCAGGTGTGGCATCAACAACTCCGGGAATGATCAATGCCCCTAATGCAGTATAAGGAATGAACTGCAAAAAACGTCTTAGAAAAGCAGGCAAAGGACGATCAGCCAAAGTAACTAAAGGAATGAGCCGGGGTATGTAAGTAACAACCATCATCCCCATAATGACCAGCCATATTTTCATAAAAGATCCTCCATGAATTGATATCCTTATCAGCACTGACTGATTTATCCAAGCAGAAATTGTTTAAGCCAAATTCTCATCTTTGATCAAGAAGGCTCCCAAAACTGCCGCCAATACCATCGCCGTTATAATGCTCCAACCGGCAGGCATTATTTTTAAAGCGCCCAGGAAAAGATGGATGAGTCCGGAGCCAATGGCCAAAAAAACTATGCTCCAGGATCGCTTAAACTGGGGTACCAAAATCGCTGCAAACATCGCATACAGGGTTATCCCCAAACTGGCCTGGATTGAAGCCGGTAACGAAGAACCCACTAGAAAGCCGGCCATCGTTCCTCCAACCCAACCGCTATAAGCGATAGCTTCCAGACTCATTAAAAATTGAAGGCCAGGCATTTTTGGCAATGT
>DNPQ01000292.1:1633-9035 GCA_003501335.1 Bacillota bacterium | reverse complement strand
AATAAGGCCTTTTGCAACTTCAACAGCTTGACCGGCATCCATTGCATAACCGTCCGCTCCAATTTGGTCTGCATAACTTTGCGATACTGGAGCACCACCAATCATCACTTTAACTTCATTTCTAAGCCCTTCTGTTTTCAATCTTTCAATTAATACAGCCATCTCTGGCATTGTTGTCGTTAACAGAGCTGATAAGCCGAGTATATTGGGCTTACGCTCCCTAATAGCCTGAATAAATTTATCAGGTGCCACATTGCTTCCAAGATCAAAAACTTCAAAACCGGCACCCTCCAGCATCATACCTACTAAATTTTTACCAATGTCATGTTGATCGCCTTTGACAGTCCCAATTACAATACGGCCAACCGATTCATGGCCCGCCGCTGCCAGTAAAGGTTTTAAAACTGTCAAACCCGCTTGCATAGCCCTAGCAGCCAGCATAACCTCAGGCACAAAGATCTCATTATTTTTGAAACGAACCGCAATACCCTCCATACCGGCAATAAGCCCTTTATCGATGATTTCATTGGCAGACATACCTTCTGCTAAACCTTTTTCAACTAACTTCTTTACTTCAGTTGCTCTTCCAATTGATAATGCTGCAATAATTTCGTTCCAGAAATCCAATTCAGATTACACTCCTATCTTCGCTATCAAATAAAATTGTTGCTCTAGCAATTGACAGCAAATTCAATCCAGTGATATCAAACCACTAATCACTTCGCCATTTACCATTGTGGCGATTACATCTAAATCATTGGTCATAACTACGAGATCAGCATCCTTGCCCGGATATAAGCTACCCTTTCGCCTATTGATCCCTAAAAGCCGGGCAGGATTATAAGTCGCCATTCTAAAAGCCTCCGAAAGAGTACAATCTGTATATTGTATAATATTTTTTATTGCTTTATCTAATGTTAAGACGCTTCCTGCCAATTGACCCGCCTCATTACGTAACGCGTCCATGGCCAAAGTTAATTCCCCAACCGAAGTATGAAAATAGCCGTCCAATAGACCAGCAGGAGCCATGGCATTCGACACTAAGATAATCCCTTCCGGGCCTTTAGCACGGAATACTATATCTATCGCGGCTTTATGTAAATGGACGCCATCCGCAATAAGTTCTACATATAGTTCAGGTCGAGTCAGCGCTGCCCCGATAATGCCGGGTTCACGATGGTGAAAAGGGGTCATTTGATTAAAGCAATGAGTAACGCATTTAAAACCCGCCGAAATTGCATTGAGTGTTATATTAAAATCAGCCGCACTATGGCCTATTTCACAAATAACACCTTCACTGGTTAATGTTTCAGCTACATCGAGAGCACCCGGAAGTTCTGGCGCCATGGTTACAATCTTGACGCCCCCGTTACTAAGTCTTTGCAGGGTTGACACTTCTCCAACCGACGGTAACCGCAAATGAGTTTCTAAATGAATACCCGGGTATTTTGTTGAAATATAGGGACCTTCCAAATGAATTCCAAGACACCTGGCGCCCTTATAATCCAATTCTTCTAAAGCAGCGTAGGATTTTGCAATTTCTTCTAATTTTTCCCGGCTATCGGAAATGGTCGTAGCTAGAAACGAAGTCGTACCATGGGCTGCATGAAATTTAGCTATTTCAATTAAGCTTTCAGTTGTTCCGGAAGCGACTTCAGCCCCACCGCCGCCATGCACATGCTGATCAATAAGGCCTGGTGCAATCAATAATCCCTCAAGGGAAACTTCCCGAAACCCCGCAGGTATTTCAATAGAATCCATAGCGCCAACAGCCAGAATCCGTTTTTCGTCAATTAAAATTGCAGCGTCTTCTATTAAATTAAACGGAGTTAAAACAGCCGCTTTCGTTAATGCCAGCTGGCTCATGTTCAACCACCTCCTTGGATAATCTTAAAGATGAATTATCAAACTCAGTATAAATAATTTGCATCCCAGATAAAAGGATATTTTTGTGGAAATAGAATCGACAACAGTTCGGCTTGCTCTTCTTGAAAGGTATCCAATTCAGATGAATGATAAAGTCCAAACAGGAGCCTCGTAAAGAATCTATTCTGATCTATTTTCAGATCATTTTGGCCTTTATTCACCAAGGTCTTAACTGAATGATCCTTTATAATCAATTGAATCAATAAATCATCAATATTCCACTCGATTTCACCGTAGACAGCATGTGGTAAATAGGCTAGTCGTCTACAAAATAAGGGAGTTAAATTCTTTAATAAAGTCGCCCAGTCGAGAACTTTGACCATACCAGCGAGCGGAGCTGGAATGATATGAGTCCCCCCAAGAAGATAGGCTGCAGTATTCATAATATGGTTAGGGGTTCCCCGGATATATAATGTTTGATACGTTTGTAAACAATTTAGAAAGGCTTTGATCATGTCCTCAGCTGAATTAATATCTTTTGCCGCTGATTCACTCATCACGACTTTATGATCATCCGATTGCAAAAAATAATTTAGATACTCCGAACTATAATTAAGATATCCGGTTATTTTACCTGAAGTATTCTCCCAAACCAAGAAATTCTCCTTTTTTGGGAAAGGAACCTCTTTGATGAAAACGTTATCGGTCCCGATTTCACGATATCTTTCTTGCCACCATTTCAAAGTCCGAACCGGCTGTAGAAAATAGTGATCTTGATTTTGCTGATATAATTCTGCAATTTCGCTCAAATCTTCAAACTGGCATTCTCTAAAACTCCCGTTCGTTTCTGGGCTGTTCTGCATTAAGTGACTTACTGTGATTTTTGTTTTATAGCGCGGCAGCACAGGTACAAACCCTAATCGGGGATAATAAAAGGGCAATCCCCATAAAAAAACTAGCGACACACCTTGCCTCACCAGATCACTCATCATTTGACTCAAACATTTTCGGGCCAGGCCCTGGGAACGATATGTCGGAAGGGTGACAACCGGCGAAATAGCTCCAACCGGGAGTGTTTGCTTTTCGAAAGTTAAAGCCTGTGGAAAATAGCCCGCTGCAGCAAGTATTTGGCCTTCTTCTTCGGCTATCCAGACCCATTCCGGATTCCAAGTGGTTTGGCTGTACAAATAAGAAAATAAAGTTCTATGTTCCGTGCCTTCACTGATTTCCACCCGGTTTCCCTCGGCAGCAAAACCTTTCTCAATGAGCTCCATCAGGGCCCCACGATCACGTAAAGTTGATTTTCTAAAACGGATCATTGAAATCCACGTTCTCCTTATTATATTGTCAACATCGTCAACGGCCTTTCAATCTACCGGTGGCATTATACCAATATTCCTGAGCCCAAACCGCGCTCCAGTAAAAAATATAAAAAATAGTTGCCCGGATGGGATTCCAATGATCATAGCCAATCCAACCGACCCAAACAAAAAACCATTCGCCAGCAGCATTGCTCACAGACCATACGATGAAGTAGCAAATTTTGATAAACCAATTCGCCGACCCCGGAAAAAAATAAATAAATAAACCACTTTCAGCCGGGGCAATTCCCAGATCGGACCATAAGCTTATAGTTCCCACTACGGGTCCATAATAAGCCCATTGATCAAAAACCACCCCGCAGAGATCGGCCACCAATGCGAGCAATGCACTAAACAATAACGTTGGATAATATCGGGGCCGTTCAAAGCCTGGTACCAGTAGTAAAAAAAGCACCCAAAAAGCAGCTGTTGCCAAAATATAAGCCATAAAATTAGAATACCCATTTTTGAAAACAGCTAGTTTAAAAATACCCTTCGCGCAAATTCGTTCATTACTGTCTTGGCGAAAACAGCCACCCTGGCGGTATTTACCCATGCGCGCACGCGTATATGTCACTGCGAAAAACGGATGAAAGACTATCTGAATATTTCTGTTTACTTCTGTAATTTCCGGCATTTTCCTGCTTAATCTGATGGAATCAAAATTCACTTCTCTCCTAGCAATGATAAGTTCATTGTTTTCCAGAATTTCCATCAATTATATTGATTTAATAGGTTTGAAAAAAAGCCAGCCTAGGTAATCTAATAACAGGTTGCGTTCAAAAAAGGGAAATTAAACGCAAATATAAATGCCGATTTGTTCGATCATACTAAACGACAAATTGGTTTGAGCTAAGTGAAGGAGGTGAGAAAATGCGTGCTTCAAAAATATTTTTGGCTATTTGGGTACTGACTTTTAGCATCATGTTGAATGGTTGTACCCTTTTCCCAAGTTCGAATAAGACAAGGCCTGCTCCCACTAGACCCAAAGCGACATCTCCTGTCCCACAAGCGCCGACCAATAAAACCGTCAGGCCCGCACCGACTAAAAGGACTCCAGTTGTCTCAAGTATGACCGAAAAAGATATTACAAACCGGCTGACTAAAATTGACGATTCGTTAAATAAAGGCGATTGGGCTAAGGTTAATAGTGAGACAAATACTTTAGGCGGGGATATGATGAGGTTTCAGCCCACCGGCTCAAAAGGTAAAAGCCTTCGCGATACTGCTAACTTTAACGTTATGTATACCAAACTTCAAGCCGACGCAAAAACTAAAAATAAAGCAGGCGTCACCAACGATATCCATAGTATCAAAAAAGCTATGAAAGACCTTAAACCTTCTGCTTCCCCATCAAAAAGATAGACTACATGAAAGATATACAATATATAGCAATCTTTTTTTCATACTATATATTGTATATCCCAAAATATTCTCAAAAGTTTTAAATTAAAATACGGACCTTATAAAAACGCAACCACGTATCAACTTGAATTAAATAGGCAAATAATTGCGGCAAGGTCATCAATTGTCCAAACCATGGACGCTGCAAATCTTCTCCTTTTGATTGAATCATTTGGATAACCTTTTCTTTATCGATTAAATTTAAAATTGGCGCATCGTGATCAGCGAGAATTGATAGTAACTGGGTACTGACCCGTTGCAAGTAAGATGGATTATGAGTTTTTGGATAAGGACTTTTTTTACGGGTAATGATTTCCTCCGGTAAAAGTTCTCTCATGGCCCGGCGCAAAATTCCTTTCTCTCTCTGTTGCCAACTTTTGATTGCCCAGGGAATATTCCATACATATTCAACCAACCGATGATCACAAAAAGGTACCCGGACTTCCAGACCTGAAGCCATACTCATCCGATCTTTGCGTTCCAATAATACTGCCATAAACCAGTTAATATTTAGATAAAACAATTCCCGCCTTCTTGCTTCCAAAGGATCATCATCTGACAACCGGGGCACTTCGTTTAATGCTTCTTGATATCGAGAATTAATATATTCATCGATTTTTAATTTAGCTTTAAGCTCCGGTGACAATATCAAGTTACGAAGTTCGGTTGTCAAGGACCAGGGAAAAGTATTGGCGTTGACCGTCTCCGGACGATGAAACCAGGGATAACCGCCGAATACTTCATCAGCGCATTCTCCCGACAAAGCGACAGTCGCCCCTTTTTTTATTTCTTGACAAAATAAATACAATGAGGAGTCCACATCCGCCATGCCCGGTAAATCCCGGGCTAGAGTCGCTTCCCGTAATGATTCTGCCAATTGGGGGGAATCAATTAAAAACCGCCGATGATCAGTATTTAAAAACGCTGCCATCCGATTGGACCAGTACTGATCGGAATTAGGCTGAAAGTCACTGGCCTTAAAAAATTTATCATTATCGACATAATCAACGGAATATGTGACCAAAGGCGCTTTCCCCTGCTTACGATATCGATCCGCCGCTACTGCCGAGATAATGCTGGAATCAAGGCCTCCCGACAAGAAAGTACACACCGGCACATCCGAGACCAGCTGGCGCTCTATAGAGTCTTCGACCAGTTCCCGGACTTTAGCAGTCGTTGTATCCAAGTCGTCTGGGTGAGGCATACTCTTGAGGCCCCAATACCTTTGAACCCTTAAACCATTTTGATCATAATTCAAACAGCAACCCGGCCTAAGCTCCCGGATACCCCGATAGACTCCACTCCCAGGGGTGTGTGCTGGCCCTAAGCCAAATATCTCTGAAAGCCCTTCCTCGTCAATTTCCGCCGGCACTTTAGGATGAGCAAGGATCGCCTTGAGCTCCGAACCAAATAAAAAGGCCTGACCCCTTTGGGTATAAAAGAGGGGTTTAACCCCCATCCGATCACGGGCCAAAAATAAATTCTGCTCGGACTCGCTCCAGACTCCAAATGCGAAAATACCGTTAAAATGTTCTACACAAGCAGGCCCCCACTCTAAATAGGATACCAGCACCACCTCGGTATCGGAATAAGAATGGAAGTGATACCCTTTGCTGATTAAATCGAGACGAATTTCATCCGTATTATAGAGTTCCCCATTATACGTTAATACATAGGCCCGATCCCCGATTTGCCGGATCATTGGCTGCTTTCCGCCCTCCGGGTCTACGACGACCAGTCTCCGGTGACAGATGCCAGCCCTCTTGCTTACCCAGTATCCATAGGCATCAGGTCCTCTGGCTGCTAAAGTCTCATTCATTTTCTCAAGAATTGGCCTATTTTGGGTCAGATCTTCTTCCCAATCAATCCAACCGGTGATACCGCACACCATGTACCATCTCCTTTTTAATGGTATATGATATGCGAATGGCCATTGAACTGGTATTGTTAATCCATTGACAGATTTTGCTTGTGCCGGACACCCCTTACATTCCCTGTACCCCGCCATTTCATCAATTTATTCCCAGATTAGCAGGAAAAAAGCCTATATATACGAAAATATATGAAGTGTTCTATCTTAAAAAAATAATTTTCAAGGAGGATGCGATGAGAAGAATACATAAAAGTCTAATAGCTTGTTTGGTGACAATGGTACTTTTGTTGGGAACCGCTTCGTTTGCTTATGCCCGCCCTGAATTCTACCTGGGAGTATCAGAGGCATATAATTCCATTAACACTACAGCAACTGACATCCATTTCACTGACGGCTATGAAAATGAATATGAAACTGTTCCAGCATTAGATCCCGGAAACGGTTTTTCAGTTACCTTTGGGATGGAATTTACTACTTGTGCCCTGGAGTTAGGTCTAACTAGCTCTCACCATGATGGAACCGACTCAGATGGATTTCACGCCAATGCCGATTATGCTATTTTTGACGCAAACTTCAAAAAATTCATTGGCGAATCCGATTCTGTCAAGCCCTATTTACTAATCGGTTTATGCGTCACTTCACTGAATGTCGATGATGGATCTACTAATGGTTATTATGCTAAAACTGAAGATGCCACTTTTAGCGGTGTTGGCATCAATCTGGGCTATGGATTGGAGCTCAAGTTCTCTAATATTGCTTTAAAGGGAGAGGCCATTTATCGTACGGTTGAATATACCTCCGTTTCCGGGGTCGATACATATGATGAACGCTTAGATGAAGACGATTTTGACGGCAACGGCTTATGCTTTAACGTAGGTGTCAATCTTTACTTTTGAGT
>DNPQ01000292.1:0-1317 GCA_003501335.1 Bacillota bacterium | reverse complement strand
TTGAGGATTTTTATTTGGATTTACAAAACAAATCCGTAATTCCAGAATATTTAACTCCGGACATGATGAAGGTTATTTCCTCCGGAGTTAAATGATAAACATCATATTATTCAAAGGCAGGGAATAATAATCGTAAATCGCTCACTTTGACGGAGGTCAAGCCATGGATTTGATACATACCCTTTATACCCGTCGTTCGATCCGTAAATATAAAATGACTCCGGTCCCTAAAGAAGTCATCACCAAACTGCTGGAAGCGGCAACCCTGGCTCCAAGCGCCTCCAATTCTCAGCCTTGGTCTTTTGTCGTGCTGCAGGATACTCAGTTATTAAAAACTTACTCGGATCGGGCCAAAGAACTTTGTCTGGCATCAATAAAGGATAAACCCGACCCTCATAATTATCGCAAAATTTTAGCCGATCCCGACTTTAATATTTTTTACAACGCCGGAACGCTGATCATCATTTACGGCCATGAGGGTGCAACGACCTTTGAAGACTGCAGCCTGGCCGCCCAAAATTTGATGCTGGCAGCTCATGCCGAGGGATTAGGGACTTGTTGGATCGGTTTCTCCATCGCCCTTTTGGACAATCAGGATTTCAAAAAAGAACTAGGGATCCCCCAGGATTCGACAGCGGTGGCCCCCATCATTGTCGGTTACCCGGAATTAGTTCCTTCAAGCTACACCCGAAATCCGCCACGAATTCTACTCTGGAAATAGTTGTGAGTTATCTTCTCTAAAATGAGGCGTTAAAACAAAAAAATTAATTTTCTCTTTGCACCTTGAATACCTCTGCGCCCAATTGATCGGGCTACAGCGGCACAGACATTGTCTGAAATTCGATCGGGATACAAAAGCACTAATTCCGGCTTTTTATACGCCTTGAGTCCAAAATAATTTCCTCTCCGGAAAAGTAATTTCTCTCCACCATTTTGTAAATTTGCTCTCAAGTTCCGTCGGTTTACTCTCCGGTTGTGCAGATTTCCTCTAGCGTTTTGTAAACCTACTCTTTATGTAATTAATTATTTTCCTTACGCCGGGTTTCCATAAAGATATCCAGCTGGGTGATAAACAACCCCAAATAAGAAATGAGTTCCAATATCTCCTCCATTAACTCACAACGCACCCCAAAAATGTGCAAATAGTCCTTCTCTGCAATGGGAGAAAAAGCTATGGTTAAGACAGCTACGGTCATCTCAAAAATGGGAAACCGCTTTTGGTGGAGTAATTGAGAAAGCATATGGAAGCCCCGATATCTGAAAAACAGATAAAAACCCCATACCAAACATAGTCCAATTAAAGGATAAACTACCGGA
>DNPQ01000547.1 GCA_003501335.1 Bacillota bacterium | reverse complement strand
AAAAAAGTAGCCCGGAATCTTTCAAGGAAAACTATTCCTGTAATGGCTATGGGAGCAGCTTTTTCATTTATCATTATGATGTTCAATGTTCCTATACCCGGCGGGACTACCGCGCATGCTGTTGGAGCCACTTTGCTTGCTGTGACACTTGGACCCTGGGCAGCTAGTATAGCCATTTCCATTACTTTAATCATTCAGGCCTTACTTTTCGGTGACGGCGGCGTATTGGCATTAGGGGCTAATTGCTTTAATATGGCGGTTTTAGCGCCTTTTTGCGGATATTTGATTTATCAATTACTTTCTAGGATTAAGGGTATGAATCCTGCCTTTACATCGGGTATTGCGGCTTATATTGGCATTAATTTCGCTGCCCTTGCTGCAGCCGTTGAATTAGGTTTGCAACCATTATTATTCCATACAGCGGCCGGTACTCCGTTATACTTTCCCTATGCTTTGAATCAAACGATTCTGGCAATGCTTTTGGCTCACTTGACTATCGCCGGTATTGCCGAAGCTGTTATAACCGGATTGGTGGTATATTATTTGCAGCGAATCGGCGAGGAGCATATTCTGTATAAGGTTTCGACGAAGGTAAGGAGATTAGAACCATGAAAAAAGCACTAATAGGATTGATAGTTGTTATTTTATTGACTCCATTAGGCTTATTAGCTCCGGGTGGAGCATGGGGCGAATGGGGACTTGATGAGATTAAACAAAAAATTGGCTTTGTGCCGCAAGGGATGAGCCATTTTAATCCGGGAATCAAAAACTTATTACCGGATTATAGCCTGCCAAGCTTTAATAAAAATTTTTTCCAGTCGGCGCTGGGGTATATATTGTCGGCTGTGGTCGGTGTAACTTTAATTTTTCTTTTATTTTGGTTGTTTGCTAAGTTGTTACCGTAGAAGAAAAGCAAATAGGATTTAAAATCGTCATTTTGTTTTGATAATTGTTGGTCGTAGCGAAAGGTTTACTATATATTGTGAAAAACTTTATTGAAAAAACTCTCCTAGATATTCAAGGGATTTTTGGTGAGTTGTTTTATTCGGAAGAAACGGCACGGGGTCAAGGTTTATTACAATTATTAGATCCGCGGGTGAAACTGCTATCCTTCCTCGGGTTCATTATTTTTGTTAATTTCCTCCAAACCATTCCGGAATTGGTCGGCTTTATCGGTTATATCATCGTATTGGCTGTTTTTTCAAAAGTTTCTTTTTTTCGTTTGATACGTTGGGTAGCTGTGGTAGCGTTTATCTTTACCGGGATGGTGGCGTTGCCTTCATTATTTAATGTTGTTAGGCCGGGAGAGGCTCTTTGGCGAATCTCAGAGCAGTTTTATATCACCCGGCAGGGAATGAATGGGGCAATTTTATTAGTATTACGGTCATTTAGTTCAATTGCGATCATCTATCTGTTGACCAGGACTACCAAATGGGAGAAACTCCTCAAATCCTTGCGGAGTTTAAAAATTCCTGCGTTGTTTGTCGCTACTTTGGAAATGACGCACCGTTATATTTTTTTGGGTTTAGAAACAGCAGCTAATTTTTTTATAGCCCGAAAGAGCAGAAGCCTGGGAAAAAGCAGTAGCAGTGAAGGAAGACGCTTTGTGGCCCATACTGTGGGTCAGCTTCTGATTCGCACTTCAATAATGAGCGATGAGGTTTATCAGGCGATGCTTTCCCGGGGATATAGCGGTGAAATCAAAAGTATCAATAGTTTTAAGCTTAGAATTGTCGATTATTTATGGCTGATAATGAATGCCGTATTCATGGCGGCATTCATTATTATTAAAATAATAGTTATGACTGGCCAGAATCGTTGATGGGCAGTTTTAAATTGAAACTGCAGTTGGTTTTAATAAAGGAGCAGATGGATGAGGGAAATTGTATACAACTTGGAAAATGTCGGCTATCATTATCAACAGTCCTTGCCGGTCCTTGCCAATATCAATATGCAGATTTTTAAGGGAGAAAAAATAATTATCCTGGGGGCCAATGGTTGCGGCAAATCAACGCTGCTAAAGATGATGGATGGGTTGATTTTTCCAAACAGCGGTCGAATTGAAGCCTTTGGCCAAATTTTAAATGAACGGAATCTCAATAATAATCCTTACGAATTTCGCAAAAAAGTGGGTCTGGTGTTTCAAGACTCTGATATGCAGCTGTTTTGTTCCAGCGTTTTTGATGAGATAGCCTTTGCTCCTTTGCAGTTAAATTGGAACCAAAATAATTTACAAGAGCATCTTGAGGCAACCCTAAAAGATTTCGGCCTTATGGATTTGCAAGATCGGCCTCCTTACCGTTTAAGCGGCGGAGAGAAGAAAAAGGTGGCCTTAGCATCTATTACTATTTATAATCCCGAAGTGTTGCTATTGGATGAACCGACCAACGGCCTGGATCCCCGGACCCAAAAATGGTTTTTGGCACAGCTTGCCGATTTCAATCAAAAGGGGACGACACTTATTATCGCTACGCACGACCTGGAAATAGCCAAAAACTTGGCCGACCGGGTGATTGTGATGAATGAACGGCATGAAATCGAGATCATTGGGAAGCCGGAAGAAATATTCATGAATGAACAATTGTTAGCGGATGTTAATTTAATTTGAAAGGAGGTAGCCCATGGAATCTGAATTACAACGAATTGGTATTTCAATTGAGGAAAAACTATTGTCGCAATTTGATAAATTAATTGAAAGCAAAGGATATACCAATCGTTCGGAAGCTATTCGGGACTTAATCCGTGAAAATTTGGTCGAGGAAGAATGGCAACAAGGAGAAGGAGATTCTGTTGGAACCATCACTTTGGTTTATAACCACCATATGCGGGAAATGGCGGATCGGATGACGGATATGCAGCATCAGTACCATGAAAAAATAGTTTCTGTTTTGCATGTTCATTTAGATGCTCATAATTGTCTGGAGGTCATGGTAATCAGAGGAAAGACTGCCGAGATCCAGGCTATTGCCGGGAGAATCAGCAGTTTGAAAGGGGTTAAGCATTGTAAATTGGTTGCTACTACGACCGGAGAAAATTTGTAGAGGACTTCAAACTCGAAAGGAGTTAAATATGGCTAATATTCTTGTAGGTTTACAACCTGAAAAAGTATTTTTTTATTTTGAAGAGTTATCCAAAATACCAAGAGGTTCAAATCATGAAAAGCAGGTCAGTGATTTTCTGTACCATTGGGCCCGGGGAAAAAGTCTTGAAGTTATGCAAGATGAGGCATTGAATATTATTATTAAAAAGCCGGGCACTCACGGTTATGAAAATTCACCGGTTGCTATTTTACAAGGACATATGGATATGGTTTGTGAAAAAAACCAGGACACAGTGCATGATTTTTCGCGTGATCCGTTAAAGCTGCGAATTGTTGATGATTATATCTATGCTTCCGGAACGACCCTGGGAGGGGATGATGGAATTGCGGTCGCCTTTGCCATGGCTATTTTGGATTCTTCGGATATTCCCCATCCTCCTTTGGAAGTCCTGATTACTACTAATGAAGAAATCGGCATGACCGGTATGGAGCAACTGGATCCGAAGCAAATCAGCGGCAGAATTTTAATTAATTTGGATAGTGAGAATGAAGGAATCTTTACCGCCGGATGCGCCGGTGGGGGACACTTTCAGTTTACCATGCCCGTCCGCAAGGTATCACCGGAATTTAAAAATTTTTATAA